>MWCV01000008.1 GCA_002070215.1 Chloroflexi bacterium ADurb.Bin180
CGCCGTGGCACCATACCCAGTGTACCGGATTCACCGCCTGCACACAAAACGCCAGGTCGTTTTTCAACACTCTCAAGTGCTTGACAATAGCTCTCACTTGGGAGTATATTGTGTGGGAGAGTCAAGCCAGTTGTCGAGGCTCGCCGTATCTTCCACTACCCCGCCACGTCTTCAAGAGAGGAGAGCGGCCCTGGGATGCAGCCGATTGACGAAGCGGCACTCCTGAGCAGGGCTAGAGAGTACGATCAGGCCGCCATAGCGGAGATCTATGATCGTTACTCCCTACGCATCTACAACTACATATATCACCGCCTGGGCAATGCCCACCTGGCTGAGGACCTGACGGCCACTGTCTTCCTGCGCATGCTGGAAGCGATCCGTTCGTCGCGGGCCTGGCAGAGTTCCTTCTCTGGCTGGCTCTACCGCATCGCGCACAACCTGGTGGTCGACTACTTCCGGGCCGGGCGGCAGGAGGAGTTGCCCCTTGAGGAGTGGCCTGTGCCGCCCAAAGAGCACCCGGCGGACATTGCCGAGCGTTCCATCGCCCAGCAGCGCCTGAGGTCGGCCATTGACCAGCTTACCGGGGAGCAGAACGTGGTCATCACGCTCAAGTTCCTGGAAGGCTTTAGCAATGCTGAGGTGGCCAGGGCGATTGGCAAGTCGGAAGGTGCGGTGAAATCGTTGCAGTTTAGAGCGTTGGCGGCGCTACGTCGAATCATCGGCGGAGAAGAGCTATGAGGAAAAGCCTCGAAGCCACTTTGGACAAAGGCCTGAATCGAATTACGGCGAGTGCGGGGCAGAACGCCCAGAGCGAGCTCGAGTCGTTCATTGAACAACACCCGGAGCAGGAGCGGGATGTGCGGCCCCTGCTTCAGCTTGCCGTGGATCTGGCGGCGATGCGCGCTGACGCGCCTCCTCCGCCGGGCGGCCTCAAGGCCGGCAGGCAGCGGCTGCTGCAGGAAGCAGCGCGCCTGAATATCGCCGAGCACGACCGCCTGAACGCACGCCGGCCAGTTGGCTGGCTGAGCCTTCAGGCATTGATGCGGCGTAGTGCCATTGTGGTTACATTGGCCAGCATCCTGCTGGTCATTCTGCTGGGACGCGGCACCATCGCCGCCTCGGCCAACAGTCTGCCCGGAGACGCTCTCTATCCGGTCAAGAGGATGGCCGAAGAGTTCCAACTGGTCTTTACCGTCAACCCGCAGGCCAAAGCGCAATTGCAGCAGGAGCTGGACCAACGGCGGCGCGATGAGGCTGTGGCCGTGGTGTCCAGCCACCGCGTGGCCGACCTGTCCTTCCGCGGCAGTGTGGAAGAGGCATCTCCCTCTCAGTGGGTGGTCAGCGGGGTGGTCGTCTTCATCTCGCCGCAGACGACCATCGAAGGGGATTTCGGCTGGGGAGATCTGGTGCGAGTTGACGCGCGGTCGATGAGCGACGGCAGTCTGTGGGCCACGCGCATCGCGGCGGCGCCTCCGCTGGTCATCATACCGGCGCCATCCGATACACCCGAGCCGAGCGCTACCCGAGTGCCGACCCGTGAGCCGCCGACGGAAGTGCCCACCATTCCCCCGGCCAAGCCAACAGTAGCTCCTGGCGAGGTGCCCGCAACCCCCACTGCCAGCCGCATGCCGACCAAGGTGCCGAGCGCCACCGCAACGTCGACCGAAACGCCAGTGCCGCCTACTGCTACCCCGCCACGCGAGATCAAGGTGCGCATCCGGGGCCGCATCGACAGCATGACGGCCAAGGTCTGGACCGTTGACGGGGTGGTGATTCAGATCACGCGCACGACCAGGATCGACGAAGCAGAGGCCCGGGCGGCTGTCGGCGCGATGGCGTCCGTGGTGGCCCTTCGCAACGAGGACGATACCCTGAGCGCGGTCGAGATCAAGGTCGAGGCGTCGGAACCAGCCCAGGAACAGCCAGTCGAGTTCCAGGGGCTGATCGAGAGCTGGAGCGACACACGCTGGGTCGTTGGCGGACACGAGCTTATCGTCAACCCCTACACACTCATCAGTGGCAGCCCCCAGAAGGGCCTGCTGGCCGAGGTCAAGGCCGTCCGCCTGAGCGATGGCACCACTCTGGCACGCCAGATCGTCATCCACCTGCCCAGTGAAGAGGTGCAGTTCGAGGGGCTCATCCAGTCCATCAGCGCTGGCGAGTGGGTCGTCGAAGGGGTGGTGGTGCGCCTCGACAGTCAGACGGTGGTGCTGGGAACGCCTCAAGTCGGAGCCGAGGCAGAGGTGCAGGGTCTGTTGCTGCCAGATGGTGCGGTGCTGGGTCGGCGCATCGTCGTCCAGCCCGCTGCAGTGGCTACGCCTGGTGCGGAGCCGACGGTCGGGCAGTAGCCCGGCGAAGAGAGGTTGCGCCGTCTCATGGATGAGCGAAGGTGCCGCTCGTTTGGCCGAGGCGCGGCCGCTAGGCGTCTCGCCTCAGGCGAGACTCTGCTGATCGCAGCCGTGCTGTTCCTGGCCTGCTTTGCGGCAGGCTTTACCCCCGTCGCAGCCGATGGTCCGTGGCGCCGCCCTTTGGTCAAGCTCTCCGGTCCCGTTGAATTGCTCCATCCCAACCAGTGGTGGGTTGACGGGCTGCCTCTGCGTATCGATCCGGCCACTGCCCCTGCGGCCGCCACGGTCCGGGGAGCCGAGGCACTGGTCGTGGCCAGCGTGGACGATGGCGGCCTATTGGCAGCGAGGAGCGTTGCCCTGCGGCCCGACGCGGGCGAGCTGGGCAGCACCGTTGAGTTCCGCTGCGTGATCGATGAACTCGAGCCCAAGTACTGGATCGTCTGCAACCGCATCATTCTGGTCACCGAACGCACCGTGGTGGAAGGGCGCCCCGAAGTTGGCTATCTGGCCACGGTCAAGGCGGTGCGCTTGAGCCGCGATTCCCTGCTGGCCAGGTCCATCAAAGTGAGCTATCCAGACGCCTACGCCGAGGTCGAGTTCGAAGGCCCCATTCAGGGCCTCGGCGCGGAGAGCTGGACCGTGAACGACATCACCGTCCTCATCAGCCCCGTCACTGAGATCCGTGGCACGCCGCAGGTAGGCCAGACCAGCCAGGTCAAGGGGGTGCTCCAGCCCTCCGGAGCCGTGCTGGCGCTGGTGATTGTGGTGAAGGGTGCCGGCTCTGGCTCCCAGGTGGACCTGGAAGGCCTGGTGGAGTCAATCGCCAGCGACCAGTGGGTGGTAGGCGGCGTGACTGTGGCCATTGGACCGCAGACATTCATCGATGAAAGTCGCGCACCGGCAGAGGTTGGCGCCAAAGCTCAGGTGCGCGCACTCAGGCTGCAGAGCGGCTCTCTCCTCGCTCTGCGCATTCGTCTCTTGCGACCGGACTAGACGGCGCCGTCGCGCCGCCTCCCGAACCCGCCTTGCTCCGTCCGACTGATGTACCCCTTTGTCTCCGGGTGGGGTATAATCAGCCCTGGCGGAAACGGGCATATGGCGAGGCATCAGGTGCGGCAGGGGTTGTGCAATAGGGCCCCTCGGGCCAGGGGCTGGTTGGTCAAGTTCCTGGTCCTGCTGGCCTGTGTGCCTGTCTCTTCTGTCTCAGCGTCCGGCAGAGTCCCCTTGCTGTCTTCGCCGGTTGCACGGTACCAGTCGGCAGTTCCGCCCTCTGCCTTCAATGTCTCTGACTCTCCGGCCAGTTCGCGCGCTCCGGCACTGGCCGTCTACGGCAGCAGCGTGCACGTGGCCTGGGAAGAGGGCACCCGCATCTACCATCGCGCCCTGATCCAGGGTGCATGGACGACCAGCCGCAGCGTGGCCACAGGTGAGCAGCCCGCCCTGGCGGTCGATGCTTCTGGCGTGGCTCACCTGGTGCTGGTGAACGAGTTCGCCGAGAACTATGAGATCTACTACTGCCGCTGGAACGGCTCGACCTGGAGCCTGCCGCGCAACGTGTCCAATACCAGTGGCGTGTCCTCTTCGCCCGACATCGCTCTGGGCCCCGATGGCGTGCTGCACGTCGTCTGGGCCGACAATACGCCCGGCTACAGCGTGATCTACCACGGCTACTGGAATGGCACCTACTGGCTCAACGAGCCTATTCCTCACGCCGTGGGCGGCGCTCCAGCAATCAGCGTCAGCCCGGCCAATGTGGTCCACGTGGTCTGGCAGGACCGCGATGCGGTGGGCGCTCCCTACGAGATCTACCATTCTCAGCTCTTGCAGGGGGCCTGGTCTCTGCCCGAGAACCTGTCCGACTCGCCTGGCGCCACCTCGGTCATTGCCAGCCTGGCCTCGGATCGCGATGAACACACCCACGTCACCTGGCAAGAGCGAGTAGGGCCGCGCAACGCCGTCTATTACACCTACGGCTGGGTTGGCTACTGGTCGGTTCCCGAATGCATTTCCAGCCAGGGGGCGGACGCCTATGTTCCCAGCGAGGCAGTCGGTCCGGGCGCAGCGGTGTACATCGGCTGGGATGAAGGGGTTCGGGCCGTCTACCGCCAGAGGGCTGGCGGCAGGGACGAGTGGTCGCAGCCCGCCACGGTGAAGAGCGACCCGTCCGGGGTGACCGACCTGGTTCTGGCGATCGACTCTCAGGGGCAGTTCCACGCCGTGTGGTCGAATCGGGTGACGACGGACAACTGGGACGTGTACTACCAGCGCCTGTCGTCGCGGTTGGTGCTGCCCGTGCTGATCAAGGGTCGGTTGGTCGAGGACTAGCTACTTTTCGCCGCGCAGTCGAGTCAGGTGCACCAGCAGCACCGAGATGTCGGCGGGATTGACGCCTTCGACGCGGCTGGCCTGGCCAACGGTGGCCGGACGGAAGCGCGACAGCTTTTCCACTGCCTCTGTCCGCAGTCCCGTCAGCCGGCCATAGTCAATGCCATCCGGGATCCGCCACTCTTCCAGTCGCCGCTGACGTTCCACTTCGGCGGCCTCGCGGGCGATGTAACCCTCGTACTTGGCCTCCACCTCCAGCGACTCGGCCTCTTCCGGTTCCAGCAAGCTCGCGGGGGGCGAGAGCTGTTCGATGAGTGAGTAGTTCACCTCCGGCCGCCGCAGGAGCTGCAGCAGGTTCACGTCTTGTGTCGGGGCATCGTAGCCCAGGCGGCACATCGTCTCGGCCACCCCGGCAGAAGGGGGCAACGCGGTGTCGGCCAGCCGTCTGATCTCGTCTGACAGCCGTTGTCTCCTGGCCTCGACGCGCTGGAGCCGTTCCGCACTGATCAGCCCCAGCTCGTGGCCCAGGGGCGTCAGCCGCAGGTCGGCGTTGTCGTGTCGCAGCAGCAGCCGGTGCTCGGCACGGGCAGTAAAGATGCGGTACGGCTCGTGTTGCTCCCTGGTCACCAGGTCGTCGATCAGCACGCCGATGTAGGCCTGATCGCGCCGCAGGATGACCCCTGCCTTGCCCTGCACCTGGCGCGCGGCGTTGATGCCGGCCAGCAGCCCCTGAGCCGCCGCTTCCTCATAGCCCGACGTGCCATTGATCTGTCCGGCCAGGAACAGGCCGCCGACCCGTTTGCTCTCCAGCGTGGCCAGGATCTGCGCCGACGGCACATAGTCGTACTCGACGGCATAGCCAGCGCGCATGATTCGGGCTGCGGCCAGTGCCGGGATGGTGTGCAGCATCTGGAGCTGTACGTCCTCCGGCAGGCTGGTGAATAGCCCCTGCACATAGACTTCCGCTGTGGCCAGGCCCTCTGGTTCCAGAAAGAGCTGATGATCCCGCTTGTCGGGGAAGCGAACGACCTTGTCCTCGATCGATGGGCAGTAGCGCGGACCGGCGCCGTGGATCGTTCCCGAGGCAATCGGCGAGCGGCTGAGATTCTCACGCACCACACGGTGCGTTTCCTCATTGGTTCGCACCAGGTAGGAAGGCACCTGCAGCCGCCACTGACCCCGCCGGACAGCGGGATAGATCGGGTTGAGCCATTTCTCGGCGTCGACCACGAGTGGGTCGCGGTCAGCGCGCGATTCGTGGCTGAAGTAGAGCGGCACGTCGCTGCCCTGCTGCGGCTCGGTCTGGCCGAAATCGATGGTTCGCGCGTCGACCCGCGGCGGGGTGTTGGTCTGCAGACGGCCCAGCTCCAGGCCGAGCTCGCGCAGCGATGCCGACAGGCCCACCGCGGCGAACTCGCCGGAGCGGCCCGCGGCAAACGAAGACTCGCCGGAGAGGATGCGCCCGTTGAGGAACGTGCCCGCAGTAAGCACCACCGCCGGCGCGGCGAACGCCTGGCCGAGTGCGGTGACCACACCGGTCACGCGGTCGCCCCTGACGAGCAGCCCTTCCACTTGCCCCTGGGCCAGGTCGAGGTGCTCCGTCTGCTCCAGGGTGTGCTTCATGGTCAGCGAGTAGAGGCGCTTGTCGGCCTGCGCGCGCAGGGCGCGCACCGCCGGTCCGCGCGACAGGTTGAGCATTCTCACCTGCACAAAGGTGCGGTCGGTGTTGCGTCCCATTTCGCCGCCCAGCGCATCGATCTCGCGCACCAGGTGACCCTTGCCCGGCCCGCCAACGCTGGGATTGCACGGCATCTGGGCGATGAGGTCGAGGTTCATCGTCAACAGGAGGGTGCTGGCACCGAGGCGTGCCGCAGCGAGGGCGGCCTCACAGCCAGCGTGGCCAGCGCCTACCACGATGACGTCGTATTGTTTGAGCATAGGTGGGGAAGAGAAGAGGGGAGTGAGCGCGGGCAGCCAGTGCAAGCCGGCTGCCCGCGCGATGGATCACTTGGTGAGAGCCGCCCCGCAGCCCTCACAGAACCGGGCCTGAGGGCGCACGGGCTTGCCGCACTTGGGACAGGTGTTGGAGGCGGCCGGCGCGGCAGCCGCGGGAATCGCACTGCCGCAAACCTCGCAGAACCTGGCTCCCGGTTTGACCAGGCGCTGGCAGGATGGGCAGCGCGGCGCCGCCGCCACGGCAGGTCCTTTTGACGTGCCACCGCCGTCGAGAAGGTCGGACAGGCTGCCCTTGACGTCGCTGCCAAAGGACGAGAGAGCACCGGTGGCCGCCGCTACCTTGTCCTTCACCATGGCCTGGCCCTGGGTGAGGCTCTGCTGGATCACGCGGCTAAAGTAGCCCTCGTTCCAGAGCTGGATCACCCGGCGGAGAACCAGCACGGCGACGATGAGGATCAGGTTGGTGAAAAACGGCGAGAGCAGCGACGACGCCACGACCAAACCGCCTCGCCACATAAGATAGACGTTGAGCGCCGTGAGAGGCAGCAGGATCATCAGCAGCCACAGCGCCCAGTGGCGCAGCAAGAACCTCAATAGTCGTCCTTTTCCACCGGGTTTCTTTGGCTTGGCGGCCATGTGTACCTCCTCTGTCGCCGCACTCCCTGCGCCGGACTATTGGACCGGTGCGCCGCAGCTTTCACAGAACCTGGCCCCCGGATTCAGCGCTGCACCACACTTGCTGCATTTGAGGTCCAGCGAGGCGCCGCAGTGTTCGCAGAACTTGGCGCCGACCTTGATCGGCTTTTTGCAGTTGGGGCAAGGGACCATCGCCGAGGCGGGCGCTGCCGGCGCCGCGCCAGGCGCGGCCACGGGCCTCACAGCGGGTGCGGGAGCCGGCGCGGCGCCGCCAAGGTATTGCTCGACATAGCTGAACACCTTTCGCGGCATCTGAGTCTGCTCCCAGGTGCCGTAAGCCGCCGGAATCAGCGCCGGCCAGAAGAGCACGATGCCCGCTGCTGCTCCAATGGCCTTGTCGGCCCATTTGGCAGCCGCGGTCTGTACCGTGAGCATGTCGTTAGCCGGGGTCAGGGTCACCATCAGCGTCGACGTGGCACCCATGACAACGCGCACCGTATCTGCCTTGCGCACCTGCACGGCGACGGAGCCTCCGGCACCTGGCAAAACCTGCGTCTGGAAACCCTGGCCGGAAAAGTACTCGGCCATCGACTGGGCGAGCTGATTGACGTCCAGTCCTGGAGCATTGTAGGTCTTTTGGTCTGCCATCTATTCTTGTCCTCCCGCGGCTGCAAGGTCGGCGATGCGCTGCATGCCGTAGAACACGGTGAGTTCGAGGAAGATGCGGGTGAGCTCTTCGTGCTGGGCGTCGCTCAGCTTGGGTTCGAACGCCCGCAGCAGATCTTCAACCCGTCGAGCCTGTCGCAAGAGCTCATCCGGCTCGATCTTGCCGTCGGCCATAGCCTCACGCCAACTGGCCATCTGCGTCATGTACTGGTCGAATTGCATTGAGTTAGATCGTTCGTCAAACCAGCTTGATCGTGGCACTCCATCCTCCTTGTTCAGTTTTACGGGGGTGGAATTCCGCCCGCGTACCACCAGTTGAAACCCGCTGGTATTCTAGCCTACCGCGTGCGTGGTGTCAATCCCGCAGATGCGGTGCCTACCCCTTGATCACACCCATAGGCACCACCCTGGCCACCCTGCGCGCCAGGCCAGCCCGGTCCACCACGTCGACCACGCTGTCAATGTCCTTGTATGCGTCTGGGGCTTCCTCGGCCAGGCCCTTCCAGGGTCCGCGCACAAGGATGCCCTTGAGCTCCAACGAACGCTGTACGTCCTCGCCCCGCACCTGGCGCTTGACCGCGTGCCGGCTCATCACCCGACCCGCACCATGACAGGTGGACGAAAATGATTTGTCCGCAGCGCCAGTGGTTCCCACGAGCACGTAGGAGCCGGTGCCCATATCGCCGGGCACCAGCACCGGCTGGCCCACGGCCCGGTAAGCCTCGGGCAGCTCGGGGCGGCCCGGACCCAGCGAGCGCGTGGCTCCCTTGCGGTGCACCACTACGCGCATAGGTTTGCCGTCCACGACGTGCTCTTCGACCTTGGCGATGTTGTGCGCGATGTCATAGACCAGCGCCAGGTCAAACCGGCCGAAGCGTGGCGCGAGCAGCTCTCTGAGCACGCGCTGCACGCGGACCATCAGCACCTGCCGATTGGCCCAGGCAAAGTTGGCCGCGCCAGCCATAGCGGCCAGGTACTGCTGGCCTTCGTCGGAATAGAACGGAGCGCAGACCAGTTCACGGTCGGGCAACTTGATGCCGTACTTTTGCACCGCGCTCTGCATGGACTGCACATAATCATCGCACACCTGGTGACCGAGTCCGCGCGAACCAGAGTGCACCCACACGACGAGTTGCCCCGGAAAGAGCCCGAAGGCTCCGGCCGCGTCGGCGTCGTAGACCTCCTTCACCTCGCCCAGCTCGATAAAGTGGTTGCCCGCGCCGAGCGTCCCGAGCTGATCCGTTCCGCGCTCTTTGGCCTTACGGCTCACCGCCGAGGGGCGGGCCGCCTCCATCTGTCCGTTTTCTTCCGTGTGTTGCAAGTCCTCCTGGGTGCCATAGCCCCGGGCCACCGCCCAAGCCGAGCCGCGCTCAAGCAGGTCGTCCATCTCCTTTCGGGAGAGGGCGATATCACCGCCGCGGCCGACACCGCTCGGCACACGGCTGTAGATGGCATCTACCAGGTCGGCCATGAGTGGCCTGACCTGGTCGGCAGTTAGGCTGGAGCGCACCAGGCGCACGCCGCAGTTGATGTCATAGCCTACGGCGCCAGGAGAAAGCACCCCGTCCTTGAGCGACATCGCTACCACGCCGCCGATCGGCGGGCCGTAGCCCTGGTGAATGTCGGGCATGGCCAGGGCGTACCTGACTACCCCGGGCAGGCACGCCGTGTTGATGAGCTGCTCGACCGATTTGTCCCCCAGCGCTGCTTCCAGCAGCGGTTCGCTGGCAAAGATGCGCGCTGGAACCCTCATATCCGCCCGGTGCTCCCGGGGGATCTCCCACACGCACTCGTCAACGCGTCTGAATGTAGACATGGTTACCATTGGCTTACCTCCCTTCCAGGCAGGCGACACACAGTGCCCGCCTAGACATCCAGGACCACCGTGGCCTGGAACCCTTCCGGGCCGGCCTCGACGGTCAGGTTGTGAAAAGTGGCGCTCTTGATCAACAGGTCGAGTTCGGCGGATGGCCCGCCTTTCACGGTGGCTCTCAGCTCCCGGGCGGACAGCGAGTGAATCTGAAAACCGCTGTAGACTTCGCGTTTGGTCTCGGACAGGAACAGCAGCTCGTTGAGCCAGGCCACCAGCAGCGACTCGACGTCGATTCCGGTCACCCTTACGCGGCGCTTGACGGCGGGTTGGCCCGGCTCCTGGTCGGTCATCTGGGCGAACATAGCGCGGGCGGCGTTGACAAACAGCTCGGGCAGGGTGGCGCCGCGGATGAGCAGGGCCAGGTCAGCCGTGTGGTCGAGCTCTTCGAACGCCGGCGGCCGCACCACTAGAGGAGCTCTTTCGCCCTGGCGATGTCGCGGCGTATCTGCTTGCTCAGCTCATCGACACTGGCAAAGTGCCGCTCGTCGCGCAGCCGTTCTACGAACTGAAGGCGCACCCGCTGCCCCTGCAGGTCACCGGCAAAGTCGAGCAAGTGCACCGCCACCGTGGGCGCAGGGCACTCGCCGCAAGGCTGGCCGGGGACCGCTGACTCTGGCCTGGGCGCGATGTTGGCCACGGCACGAAAGACTCCCGCATCGGTTGCCGCATAGACGGCATAGACACCGCTGGCCGGCAGGGTGCAGATGTCGACCATGCTCAGGCGGGCCGTCGGCAGGCCGGCCTTGCCCTCGCCGGGAGCCGCAGTGGGAACGATGCCCCTGAGCTGATAATACCGCCCTAGCATCTCTGCTGCCTCGCGCACCCGACCCGAGGCAAGCAGGTGCCGTATCTGGGTGCTGCTGACCGGGACCGCACCATCGCTCACCGGCTCGATCACCTGCAGACGGTAGCCCAGCTCCTGGCCCAGTCTCCGCAGGTGGTCGACGTTGCCTTCCCTGCCGCGCCCCAGGGCAAAGTTCCAACCCACCCAGAGCTCGGTCATCCTGGCGCGCTCCCGCAGTCGCAGGACAAAGTCCCTGGCGGCGGTGTTGGCCACCTCCATCGTGAAGGGGATAATGATCAGAACGTCAACGCCCCAGTCACCCAGCAGCTCTATCTTGTCTTCGCTGGTGGTCAGACAGATGAACGAGTTGTCCGGGGCCAGCACGGTGCGCGGCAGGGGATCGAAGGTGACCACACCGCTGAGCCGCGAGCTCTCCCTGGCACTGCGGATCAGGCGACGCACCAGCTCCTGGTGGCCCAGATGCAGTCCGTCGAAGGCACCGATGGTCAGCACCGAATCCTGTTCGAGCCGGGCCTGCGATAGATCACGGATGACTAGCATACCTGCTCCCCGATAGCGTCTGGCGGTTGAAGCGGTGACCCGCCTAGACTTTGGTCTGTGCAGAACGACCTGGCCCGGGCTGTGCCGCGCGAAATACCTTGTGCGGCCACCAGGAGCCCTCGTCGTCCGGCTTGATCAGGGCCAGCAGCCGGCCCTGTGGGTCGTAGGCCCGTGCCAGGCTGGTGCCCGCTGCGAGGCCCGCGCCAGCCTGACTCGGCGCAATCTTGCGGCCATTGGCCAGAGCGTCCGTTGCGGCCTGGTCCAGATGCACTGCCGGAAGCGCCTCCAGCGCTGTGTCTGACGGCAGCAGCAGCGATTCACCGACGCCGGCGGCAAAGGCCTCGGTCAGTTGCTCCAGGGTGACCGCCTGCTCGAGCCGAAACTGACCGCAGACCGTGCGAACGAGGCCGCTCAGGTGGGCACCGCAGCCCAGTCTGGCGCCAATCTCGTGGGCCAGACTGCGGATGTAGGTCCCTTTGCCGCATTGTACCTCGATCTGCAGTTCCGGTGCCTGCCAGCTCACCAGCCGCAGCGACGAGATCTCGACCAGCCGGGGCGCCAGCTCGACCGTCTCGCCCCGCCGGGCCAGCTTGTAGAGCGGCGTTCCATCACGCTTGAGGGCCGAGTACATCGGCGGAGTCTGCTCGACGAAACCAGTCAGCTCGGCCAGTACTCGGGCGATCTCGTCCTGCTGAACGTCGACGGGGGCTTCTGAGACGACGTGTCCCTCCCGGTCGTAGGTCTCGGTCTCGATGCCGAGGCGAATGGTGGCCTGGTAGGTCTTGGCCCCGGACATCAAGTAGGAGGATACGCGAGTAGCCTGTCCCAGGCACAGCAGCAGCACGCCGGTGGCCAGAGGATCGAGCGTGCCGGCGTGGCCGACCTTGCGCTGGCCGGTGATCCGGCGCACGCGGTAGACCACGTCGTGTGAGGAGAGGCCTTCCGGTTTGTTGATGTTGAGTATGCCGTCAAGTTCCGACGGCGCCGCAGCGGGCCGCACAACCGAGTCCTGACGAGTCACAGGGGGGCTCTGGATCATCCGGCATTCTCCCCGGTCCTAGGCGCGGCCGGCTTGCTCACGCAAGGCTTGCTGCACGGCCGCGAGCACGAGTGGCGCGGCCTGACTCAGCGGGCCCGGAACAGTGCATCCAGCCGCGCGGGGATGCCCGCCGCCGCCCAGGGAGACGGCCACTCCGGACAGGTCTCGGCCAGGTGCAGCGCGCATCGAGACTTCTATCTGCCCGTCGTCCTGTTCGCGGAATACCAGCGCGGCCTGCATCTCCGCGGTGCTGGCCAGAAAGCTGGATAGTCCGTCGGCATCGCTCGGGTCAGCATCGCAGCGGCGCATCATCTCCTGGCTGATCTCGGCCCAGATCACTCCGTCGCTGGTCTGCACGGCGGCCAGGGCCTGCCCCCACAGCCGCACCGTGGAGAGGGGCTCGCGGTTAAAGAGCTGTTCGGTCAGGCTGGCCATAGGGGCGCCGGCCTTGATGAGGGCGATAGCAGTGCGCAACTGGCGGGCGGTGACATTGCCGGTGCGAAAGCAGCGCGTGTCGGTGATCAGACCCATCAGCAGCGCCGACGCGATCTCCTCATCCACTGGCACACCGAGCCGTCGGATCAGCCCCAGCACCACTTCGCAGGTCGACGGCAGAGGGCGGATCACGTTCACGGTGCCAAAGCGCGTATTGGTGACGTGATGGTCCACGTTGATCACTGGCCGGCGCTCAAATGCGGCGGGCTGGTAGACTGAGCCGAGCCGGTTGACGTCGCTGACGTCGACCGTGACGATGGTGTCCTCACTGGTCGGCGGACGGGTTACTACCAGGCTCGCCGAGGGCAGGAAGGCCAGCTTGGCCGGCAGCGGGTCAGCGCAGGCCAGGGTGCGCTTTTTGCCCAGGCGCTTGAGGGCAGCGCCCATGGCCAGAAGGGCACCGATGGCGTCGCCGTCGGGCATGATGTGACAGACGATATAGACGTGCTTTGCTGCCAGCAATCGCTGCTTTGCCTGCTCCATTGTCTCATCCAGCGCGGTCTAGCTATTCTTGAGCCGGGTCCTCGTCTTCTAAAGACGTTTCCGGCGGGCGTTCGTCACGCAGCCGGTCCAGCAGAGCGTCAACCCGGGCTCCCCTCAGCCAGGACTCGTCCAGCACAAAGCGCACCGCCGGAGTGGTGCGCATGCCCAGCCGGGCAGCCAGCTCGCGGCGAACGTAGCCGGCAGCGCCCTCCAGTGCCTTGAGAGCGGTTTGCCTGGCCTCGCTGTCGCCCAGTGCGCTCACATAAATTGTAGCCAGTTCGAGGTCCGGGCTCACCTTGACGCCCGTGACCGTCACGAACTCGATGCGCGGGTCGCGGATCTGCTTCAAGAGCAGATCACTCACTTCCTCCTGGATGCGGTCACTGACCCGCTCCACGCGATGTTTTACCATAGCTTTCCTCTGCTCAGCGCCGTGCCTCAGAGCACGGCTAGGCGACCTGTTCCTTGCGGTAGAACTCGAGGATATCGCCGACGGCCAGACCGCTAAAGCCTTCCACTCCGATGCCGCATTCGATTCCCGCCGTGACCTCGCGCACATCGTCCTTAAAGCGCTTGAGCGACGCCACCGCACCTTCGTGCAGCACCTTCCCTGCCCTCAGCACACGAACCGTGGCGTTCCTTGCGGCAATGCCATCGGTCACGACACTTCCCGCGGCCTGCTTCTTGTCGGGCAGCTTGAAGATGGCCTTGACCTCGGCATGGCCAACCACGACATCGTGGAAGGTGGGCTCCAGGAGACCCTTGAGCGCCTTGTCGACATCGTCGATCAGGCGGTAGATGATGTTGTACAGGCGCACGTCGATGCCGGCGCCCTCAGCACTGCGGCTGGCGGCCGGATCTACCTGCACCGAAAAGCCGATGACAATGGCCCGCGAGGCCACAGCGAGGTTGATGTCCGATTCAGAGATGTTGCCGATGCCCGAATGGATGATGTGCACCTTGATCTTGTCATCACCCAGCTTGTCCAGCGAGTTGACGATGGGCTCGATAGAGCCCTGAACGTCGGCCTTGAGGATGATGTTGAGCTCGCGCACCTGGCCGGCCTGGGCCTGGGCAAAGAACTCTTCCAGACTGACGGCGCGCGACTTTTGGTCGGCCGTTGCCTGGCGGCGCGTGGCTTCCTCGCTGGCCAGGGCCCGCGCTGAGCGCTCGTCGGCGACCACGCGAAAAGTCTCGCCGGGGTTCGGAACTCCGGTCAGGCCCAGCACCACTGCCGGCCATGCCGGCTGTGCGGCTTCGAGCCGCTTGCCCTTGTCATCGAACATGGCGCGGACCTTGCCAACCATATCGCCAATGACCAGATAGTCGCCGGTCTTGAGGGTGCCCTCCTGTACCAGCAGAGTGGCCAGTGGGCCCTTGGCCTTGTCCATCCGGCTCTCCACCACTGTGCCGCTGGCCGCTGCGTCAGGGTCGGCCCGCAGGTCGGCCATCTCGGCCACCAGCAGGATCATATCCAGCAGCGTATCCAGGTTGGTCTTGAGCTTGGCCGAGACGGGGACGCAGATCACGTCGCCGCCATATTCCTCGATGAGCACACCCGCGTCTGACAACTCGCGTTTGACAGCATCCTGGTTAGCGTTAGGCTTGTCGATCTTGTTCAGCGCGACCACGATGGGCACCTGGGCAGCTCTGGCATGGCTGATGGCCTCGATTGTCTGCGGCTGCACGCCGTCGTCCGCGGCGACCACCAGCACGGCGATGTCGGTGACCATTGCCCCTCGCGCGCGCATTGAGGTAAAGGCCTCGTGGCCAGGCGTGTCGAGGAAAGTGATCAGCTTGCCCTGCTTGCGCACCTGGTAGGCGCCGATGTGCTGCGTGATGGCGCCGGCTTCACTGGCCGCCACGTTGCTCGAGCGAATGTTGTCCAGCAGCGAGGTCTTGCCGTGGTCGACGTGGCCCATGATGGTGACCACTGGCGGTCGAGTGGTCAGCCGCGCCTTTTCCTCAGCGCTGTACTCCTTGCGCTTGCGCGCCACGGGCTGTTCTGGCTCGACCGGTTCTGGTTCTGGCGGCCTGGCCTCTTCGACCTCAAAGCCCAGGTCGGCCGCGACAATGGCCGACGTTTCATAGTCGATTTCCTGGTTGATGTTGGCCATCACGCCGTTCTTCATCAGCTCGCGAATGATGTTGATCGGGCTGCTGCTCAACAGAGTGGACAGGTCACGCACCGTGATCACGTTGGGCAGGGTGATGCGCCTGGCGCCAGTCGCCGAGGGCCTGGCAGCGCCCGGAGTGGCCGGACCCGTAGTTCCTGGCGCTGCGGCTGCCGTGGCTGGGGCCGCGGCAGGCGTCGGCGTCGCTGGAGGCGGCTCGGCATTGCGGAATGCCGCGGCGCGGCCGCGTCTGCCGGAAGAACGCCCGCGCTGCGGGCCACGGTAGCCACCACCGTAGGGCTTGTTCCTGCTGCCGCTGCTGGGAGCTCCGCCCGTGCCCGTCTGCACCCGGCCACGAGGGTCGGATCTGCCGCTGGCCGGCTTGGCCGTCGGAGCGGCCGGTTTGGGAGCAGGAGGCGGTGGAGTCGTGGCTGGCTGCGGCTTGGACGTTGGCGTGGCCCTGGGCTCTGGCTTGGGGCTCGTTGGAGCGGTAGGCCTGGCCGCCGGCTGTGGTTTTGGCGCGGCCGGAGCTGGTTTGCGCTCCGCCGCCGTCGTGGCTGTGGTCTTGGTCCCGTGAGCGGGACCGGATGTGGTTCGAGTCGGTTTCGTCTTGTCCATAAACGTGCCCTTTCTCGCCCGTCGTTGCGCCTCGCCGCCGGCCCTGTCTGCGCAGGGCGGTGCGGCCCTGTCTGCGCAGGGCGGTGCGGCCCTGTCTACGCAGGGCGGTGCGGCCCTGTCTGCGCAGGGCAGTGCGGCCCCGGCCTTGGGGCGCGGTGCTGTTGGCTGACCGGAATGAGAGCAAGGGTAACCGATGGCCAGACGCGCTGGTTGCCGCGGCGAGTGAACTGCCCGGCGACAATGCTCCGGTAGGTAGCGACACGTGAGAGAAACGATCATCCGCCCGCGCGGGCGGGGTAGAGCGGGGAGACGAGCGAGGGGGTGGCCTGTACGGCTGTGCCAATGGCTAATTGGCCATGTGTTTCCCCTCACGGTTCGTCGTGCCCGGCGCTCCGTGTCGCGCCCCTATTGGGTTGCGGTGCATAACGGTCTTGAGCATAGCTTTGCGCGTCTAGCTCTCAGCCAAAGCGGCTGCCCTCTCTCCTTTCTCTCGATCAGCAGGTTCTTGTTCCACGGCCGGGAACCGGCACGAGTACTCGGCGAGACGCTCTCTGTCCGTCGCGCTGATCTTGATCTCAAGCGCGTGGCCCAGCCGGTCGCCGGCCAGCGCCCGTTCCCAGCAAACGCGGTTCCGGCACAGGTATGCTCCCCGTCCGGCCGCTTTTCCTCTTTCGTCAACCTCTACTGTCCCCTGCGGACTGCGAACAACGCGAACCAGCTCGCGTTTTGGCTTCACCTGCCGACACTGGACGCAGGTCCGCAGGGGGATATGCTTGGGCGACATCATTCATCGCGAACTCGGAGTGTTACCACTCGGCGAGTTCGTCCTCCCATTCGTGGCGCCTCTTGGCGCGGCCCTTCTGAGTGCGGCTCTTCTTGGCTGGCTTGCCCTTCTTGCGCTTGTCGTCCAGCTCCAAGTCCTCTTCCTCTTCGGTCTCCGACTTGAGTCCGGCGATGGCCGTAGCTACGGCAGCCTCCTCCGGCGCGGCCTGACCTGGCTCTGGCTCGGCCTCGACAGCGGGTACGGCGACCAGGGGCTCTGGCTCAGTGGGAACGTGCACCGGCTCTGGCTCACCGGCCACTGGCGCCACCGTCGCGGCCTCCACTGCAGCGGCAGCCTTTTCTTCTTCGGCCAGAGCGCGCTCGGCCTCGGCCAGCAGCGCGGCGGCCGCCTCACGCTTGGCAGCCAGCTCGGCGGCCTGGGCAGCGGCCGCAGCCGCCTCCTGCGCCCTGCGCTCAGCCTCGCCGGCCGACTCGGTCACGCTCTTGATGTCGATTCTCCAGCCGGTCAGCTTGGCTGCCAGCCGGGCGTTCTGCCCTTCTTTGCCGATGGCCAGCGAAAGCTGGTTGTCGGGCACGACCACGGTGGCGGTCTTGCTCTCTTCGTTCAGCCACACCTGCTCGACCTTGGCCGGGCTGAGGGAGTTCGCTACGAAATCGGTCTCCTTCGGCGCCCACGCCACAACGTCGATCTTTTCGCCGTTGAGCTCGTTGACAATGTTCTGAATGCGCACGCCGCGCATGCCCACGCAGGAGCCCACCGGGTCAACACCGGCCTGGGTCGCCGACACGGCAACCTTGGAGCGCGAGCCTGGTTCACGGGCGATGGCTTTGATCTCCACCGTGCCCTGAAAGATCTCCGGGACTTCGTTTTCCAGCAGCCGGCGCAGCAGCTTTTGGTGCGAGCGCGAGACCTTGATACGCGGACCGCGACTGGTTCGCTCGACCTCATAGATGTAGGTGCGGAGCCGGGCGTTCACCGAGTAGTGCTCGGTGGGGATCTGCTCGCTGCGCGGCATCACCGCCTCGGCGCGGCCCAGCGATAGAACCACGTTGCCGGCCGCATCGATGTTGCGAATCGTGCCCAGCACATCTTCGCCCACCCGGTCGGACCAGTCGGCGTATTGTGTTTCGCGCTCGGCCTCGCGGATGCGCTGCAAGATGACCTGCTTGGCCGTCTGAGCGGCGATGCGGCCAAAGTTGCTGGGGGTCATCTCCACGCGCACCGTCCCGCCAACTTGAGCCGTCGGATCCACCGCCAGCGCTTCTTTCAGCGAGATGTCGGTCTGGGCATCCACCACCGGGTCGACAATGGTCTTGTCAGCGAAAACGCGTGCCTTGCCTGTCTGGGGGTCGATCTTGACCTGCATATTCAAGCCCGGTCCAAAGTTTCGCTTGTAGGCCAGGACCAGCGCCTGCTCAATGGCATCCAGCACCACTTCTTTGGGCAGACGGCGTTCGGCACACACCTGAGTTATGGCGATGAGAAACTCGTTCTTCAAGGGTCAACCCCTCCCGCAAACTCGCGCGACCTCAAACACATCCACTGCTGATGACAGAGGCGGGTCTCTCTGCCCGCCCCCGCGTTCTTGTTCCCTCTCCGCGGGTGATGGACACCCATTACAAGAAGAAAAGTGGGCACAACCCACTTTTCAGCGGAGACTCTCTAGCTGGCCCGATTATAGCACCGTTATCCAATTTGTGCAAATGTCAATCCTTTCGGGGCACTATTCCGGCGGCGGAAAGGGCGTTTTCCAGCTCGCTGGCAGCGAGCAGTCGCGGAGCGGCATCTCGGCGGCCTTTAAGCTCGACGCTCTGCGCGGCAACGGTCTTGCGGCTGACCGTGATCCGCCAGGGCAGGCCAATCAAGTCGGCATCGTTGAACTTGACGCCGGCGCTCTCGTCGCGCTCGTCATAAAGCACCTCGAAACCGCCGTTCACGAGCCGGGCGTAGAGCTCGTCGCTGGCCTGCACTACCTCGGGCTGGGTCATCCCCAGGGCCACCAGATGCACCTGGTAGGGAGCCACAGCGGGCGGCCAGATGATGCCATGCTCGTCGTGGTTCTGCTCGATGATGCCCTGCATCAGCCGGCCCGTGCCGATGCCGTAAGAGCCCATCACCACCGGCCGCGACTGGCCGTCGCGGTCCAGAAATCGCGCTCCCAGAGCCTCGCTGTAGCGGGTGCCCAGCTTGAACAGGTGCCCGGCCTCGATGCCCTGGGCCATACTCAGCGGTGCCCCGCACTCGGGGCAGGCGTCTCCCGAGCGGGCCGCAGCGATGTCGGCTACTACCGTCACCTGAAAATCTCGCGGGTAGTTGACGTTGCGCAGGTGATAGCCGGCGCGGTTGGCCCCGGCCACCCAGTTGCTGCCCGGGGTGAGCGAGTCGTCGCCGACCACGCGCAGGTTGAGCCCAATGGGCGAGGCATAGCCGGCCACGATGCCGGCCTTGGTCAACTCCTCGTCGGTGGACAGGCGCAGCTCGGCGCCGCCCAGCGCGTTCGACAGTTTGGTCAGGTTCGCTTCCAGGTCGCCGCGGATGACGGCCATCACTACCTCACCCTCTCCGGTGGTGTAAAAGAGGGCTTTGAGCGTACGGTCCGCGGTGATGCCCAGGAGCTGGCACAGCTCGGCGATGGTCCTGGTGTCGGGAGTCGAGATTTCTTCCATCGGCGCTGGCGGCTCAACCACCCTCGGCTGCTTGCGAAAGGTGGCCCGCTCCAGGTTGGCGGCATAGCCGCAGGCCGGGCAGAGGGCCAGTGTGTCCTCGCCCTGCTCCGATAGCAGCATAAACTCGTGCGAGGTGCTGCCGCCCATCACCCCCGAATCGGCCGGCACGGGCACGGCCTGAACGCCGCAGCGCGCAAAGATATTGACATAAGCTTCATACATCTGCGGATAGTATTCGTCCAGCGAGGCGGCGTCCGTGTGGCAGCTATAGGCGTCCTTCATGGTGAATTCGCGCGCCCGCATCAGGCCGCCGCGCGGCCGGGGCTCGTCGCGGAACTTGGTTTGAATGTGATAGATCATCAGCGGCAGTTGGCGGTAGGAGCGGATCTCCTGGCGCAGCAGGTCGGCCACGACCTCCTCGTGGGTCATCGCCAGCACCAGGTCGTGCTCGGTCCGGTCCTGAAAGCGCACCAGCGCCGCTCCGGGCGCCGGGGCCTGGTAGCGGCCGGTAGCCTGCCAGAGCTCGGCCGGATTGACCACCGGCATGTTGATTTCCTGCCCGCCGATGGCGTCCATCTCCTGGCGCATGATCTGCTCGATTCGCTGCAGCACGCGCCAGCCCAGCGGCAGGTAGCTGTAGATGCCGGCCGCCAGCGGCCGGATCAGGCCAGCGCGCAGCGCCAGCCGGTGACTGACCAGCTCGGCCTCTGCCGGCACCTCGCGCTGCGTTCGGCCGAACAGGTTCGACATCCTCATACTCGCGCCCTCCATCGACGAATTGGGCTATTATACCTCGATCCGCTGCTCTGTCAGCGGCAGCGGTTGCGGGCTCCTGGGCTCTATGGTATACTCCCACTCGTAATCAGTTCCTGCCCTGTTGAGGAGGCCTCTGTGCGCATCGAGACCCTCGCCGTAGGCGACCTGCAAACCAACTGCTACATCGTGGCCGACGACCAGAGCCGCGAAGCCATCGTCATCGACCCGGGCGGAGATGCCGCGCTGATCCTGGATACCATCAAGCGGCACAAGTGGACGGTCAAGATGATCGTCAACACGCACGGCCATTTTGACCATATTATGGCCAACAAAGCCCTGGTTGAGGCTACCGGAGCGCCCCTGGCCGTGCATCCGGACGATGCGCCCATGCTGACCAACCCGCTGCGCAGCTTTTCCGTTTTCGCCGGCGCGCTGAGTCCCAGCCAGGCACCGGAGGTCGAGCTGGTCGAGGGGTCGGTCGTCCAGGTGGGCAGCATTCAGTTCACGGTGCTGCACACTCCCGGGCACTCCCCGGGCAGCATCAGCCTCTACAACGCCGAGGAAAAGGTCGTCTTTAGCGGCGATGTCCTCTTCAATATGGGCATCGGCCGCGCCGATTTCCCCGGCGGCAGCATGCCGGTGCTGCTCAAATCCATCCGCGAGCGGCTGTTCACCCTGCCTGACGACACGGTCGTCTACTCGGGCCACGGCCCGGAGACCACGATTGGTTATGAGCGCGCCAACAACCCCTGGCTCTCCTGAGCCGGTCTCCCTCAAGCTGCAAACCCTGGATGACTGGCGCAACGAGCGCTACCGCCGGCGCCCCGACCTGCGGCTGCGCAGCCGCGACCAGGCCCTGGCCTTTATCAACGATGTGGGCTTTTGCTTCACCTTCCACGGCCGCGATGCCGAGGCACCCAGCCTGTTCGAGGCGGTCTGCGGCGAGCGCCGCGCCATTGTGACCGTGCACGACGACGCGGACCTGGGGCGCACCTGGCACTGGAAGGACGAGCTGCCGGCGAGCGGCGCCGTCTACTACGCCAAGCTGCTGCGCAAGAGGCCGACCCTCATCTCGCTGGACTTGCTGCCGTACTTTTACGCCCTGTCGCCCAACTATGGGGACATCGAGGACTATATCCTCGAGTACCAGGAGGGCCACCTCAGCGACGAGGCGCGGCGAGTCTACGAGACCCTGCTAAGCGAGGGCGCGATGCCCACGAGCCACCTGCGCCGCAAGGCCGGGCTGGAAGGCGAGCGGAACGCGTTGCGCTTTGACCGCGCGGTGCGCGAGCTTCAGATCAGCATGAAGATCGCCGTGGCCGGAATCTCCGACGCCAACCGCTGGGGCTACTGCTTCGTCTACGATGTGGTGCTGCGGCGCTGGCCCGACCTGCCCAAACAGGCCGGAGCGATCTCGAGCCGCGAGGCCAAACACCGCCTGACGCTGGCGCACCTGCGGAACGTCGGCGCGGCACGCCTGAGCGACCTGACCTCGCTCTTTGGCTGGGACAAGGCCGAGTTCACCCCTCTGGTATCTGCCTGGGTGGCAACGGGAGAGCTCCTCACCGGCGGCAGAATGGACGGCTTTCACGGCGAGTACCTGGTGTGGCCAGAGCTGATCCAGGCTGCACTTCCCCGGCCCAAACGCCGTTCTCGCTGCGCCGGGCTGCTTGCCAAACCGGCCGCCCACGGCTAGAATCACCCAATCCCGAACAGAGGAGTTGCTCTTGGACAGGTTGGACGGCATCGCTGAACGCGCTCGTCTCTATCTCGATGGCAAGAACGCGGCGCGGGACGTGGCTCTGGCCCGCTCGCGCGAGCTGATTCGCTACTGCGCCAACACCATCCGCGCTACCCACCGTGGCGAGTTCGATGAAGCGGAGAACCTGCTCGCTACTGCGCGGCAGGCGGCGGCCAATATGGTGGCCGGGCTCGAAGGTCACGCGGACCTCTACCACGCCGGCTACACTCAGGACGCCCTCAAAGAGTTCGCCGAGGCTAGCATCACGTTCTGCCTGATCACCGATCGTCCGTTGCCCACACCGGAAGAACTGGCTGTATTGCCAGACACGTACCTCAACGGCCTGGGCGAGGCGGCCGGCGAGCTGCGCCGTTACGTGCTCGACGTGGTCCGCCACGGCAAGGTCGAGCGCTGCGAGTCGATGCTGCAGGCGATGGAGGACATCTACAGCCTGCTGGTGACAATGGACTATCCCGACGCCGTGACCAGCGGCCTGCGCCGCACCACCGATATGGTGCGGGGCGTGCTCGAGCGAACGCGCGGCGACCTCACCGTGGCCGCTAGACAGGATTCATTGCAGCGCGCTCTGGCCAGACTGGAGCGCAAGGTCAGCCCGTCGTCCGATGCCGCCTGGCCCGCCGCGGGAGGCCTGACCGGCAGCCACGGCGACGACGAAGATGAGAACGATGCCTGAGATGCGTTCTCTGCGGCGATCCTGGCTGCTGGCACTGCTTGGTCTGGTGCTGTTGATGGGCTGCGTGGTCGATCCTCCGACGCCGCCCCCGACTCTTGAGCCTACACCCGCGCCCACGGCCCTGCCCAGCGCCACCGCCACTGCCACTCCAACCCACACGCCAGAGCCGACGCCCACCGAGACTCCTGTGCCCTCGCCCATGCCCACGCGCGGGCCGGAGGCCTACTACAAACGCCTGGTACTCGTGGATCAGGACCTGCAGACGATGTATGTCTACCAGGACGGTGTGCTGATCCGCACCATCCCGGTAAGCACTGGCCGACCCGACCAGCCCGAGACGATCACTCCCGCCTGGGAGGGAGAAGTGGGCCGCTACGTGGGCACTTTCTTCTCCTTTGGGACGTACCAGGATGAAGGCTGGTATCTCTTTTACCACTATGGCGGCATGCTGATCCACGGGAACCCCTACATCAAAGAAGGGGACCAGAAGGTCTACCAGGAGCTCGATGCTCTGGGCACGCGGCCAGCCTCCCACGGCTGCATCCGCCTGCCGCCAGACGAGGCGGTCTGGTTCACCTCCTGGCAGCCGCAGGGCGCGCATATGATCATCCGCGCGCTCACCAAAAGCTTCTGACGGCGCCACGGGCCGCCATCCTTTTCTGGCCGTACTCAGCCAAGCTATAATGACGGGGCAGATGATGAAACGAGTCGGACTGGTTTGCCACCCCAAAATCGATGCCGCGCACCGCCTGGCGCAGGCCGCCACCGACCGTCTGGCCGGGCTCGGCATATCCGCCTGGAGCGGCTCCGCGTGGCAGGAAAAGGAGCTGCTCGAGCGGCTCAAGGGAACGGACCTGCTCATTTCCCTGGGCGGCGACGGCACCCTGGTCCGCCTGGCGCGGCTCACGGCTGGAGCCGACACTCCGATTCTGGGGGTGAACCTGGGGCGGGTTGGTTTCCTGGCCGAGCTGCAGCCGGACCAGGTCATCGACAGCCTGCCGGCACTGGCCGAGGGACGCTTCTGGCTCGAGGAACGAATGATGCTGCGCGCCAGCCTGGAACAGGACGGTCGCTCTGCTGAGCAGAACGCCACCCACGCCCACCAATTCGAGGCCATCAACGAGGTGGTGGTAAGCCGCGGCCGGGTGGCGCGCATCGTGCGCATCGCCGCCCACGTCGACGGACAGTACCTGACCACCTACGCCGCCGACGGCCTGATTGTGGCCACCCCCACCGGTTCCACTGCCTACGCCCTGGCAGCGGGCGGGCCGATCCTCAACCCGCAACTGGCCAACCTCGTTGTGGTGCCCATCGCGCCGCACCTGACCGTCGACACGGCCCTGGTGCTGCCGGCCAGGGCCCGGGTGCGCCTGGTGCTCTCCTGTGAAGAAGAAGGCACTCTCACCGTCGACGGCCAGGTGGACCACCCGCTCTGCAACGGCGACGCGGTGGTGGTGACCGCCAGTGAGCACCTCTGCCGGTTAGTGCGTCTGGGTGAGCACAACTATTTCTACAAGACCCTGATGCAGAAACTCAAGTAGCCTCGTCCTGCAGGTCAGTCGGCAGAGTCCCGCGTGGTTCGCGGGGAGGGAGCGGCATGCTATCCGAACTCTACATCTCGAACCTGGCCATCATTGACGCGCTTCGCCTGACCTTTGCCCCCGGGCTCAACGTTCTGACCGGCGAGACCGGCGCCGGCAAGTCGATTATCATCGACGCCGTCAGCACTCTCCTTGGCGGGCGTGCCGACGTCGACCTCATCCGTTCCGGCACCGACACGGCCCGTGTCGAAGGCTCCTTCGCTCTGTCCCCCGAGCTGCACCAGCGCCTGGCCGGCTATCTGCGGGAGCAGGGTCTGGAGAGCGACACGACGGAGCTGATCCTGACCCGCGAGCTCAAGCGCAACGGCCGCCACGTCTGCCGCGTCAACGGCCGCGCGGTGACCCTGGCTACCTTTGCCCAGGTCGGCGAGCGTCTGGTGGACATCCACGGCCAGAGCGAGCACCTGTCGTTGCTGCGCGTGCGGGAGCACCTCGAGTTCCTCGACCGTTACGGTAACCTGCTGGAGCAGCGGGCTGGCGTGGCCGAGCTGGTTAGCGGGCTGCGCGCCGTACGCGACGAGCTGGCTGCGCTGCGGCGCGACGAGAGAGAGCTGGTCCGGCGCGCTGACATGCTGCAGTACCAGGTGCGTGAGATCCAGGATGCGCGCCTGAAGGCTGGCGAAGAGGAAGAGCTGGCCGCCGAGCGGCGCGTGCTGGCCAACGCCGAACGGCTTTCGGCACTGGCCAACGCGGCCTTTGAGCGATTGGCCGGCGGCGGCGAGGACCAGCGTGCCGTGATCGACCAGTTGCAGGCGGTGTTGGAGAACCTGAACGAGCTGGCCCGGCTCGACCCTCCGGCTGCCGCCCACCGCAAGCTGGTGGAGGACGCCTCCTACCAGCTCGATGACCTGTCTCGCACGCTGCGCGAGTACCGCGACGGCATCGAGGCGGATCCCGACCGCCTCCAGTCTATCGACGACCGCCTGGACCTGATCCACAACCTCAAGCGCAAGTACGGCAGCTCGATCCCCGAGGTGCTGCGCTACGGTGAGGACAAGGCCCGCGAGCTCTATGCCATAACGCACAACGAGGAGCGCCTGGTCGAGCTGGAGAAGGACGAGGCGCGGTTGCTGGTCGCAGCGGGGCAGCAGGCGGCCGCTCTGTCGCAGGCGCGGCGCGCCGCCGCCGAGGCCCTGGCCTCGTCTGTGGAGTGCGAGCTGCACGACCTGAGTATGGCCAAGGCACGGTTCGTGGTCGATATTGGCTGGAAAGAGGATGCGTCTGGTCTGGTGGTCGATGGCAAACGCTATGCCTTTGACTCCAGCGGCATCGACCAGGTCGAGTTCCTCATCTCGCCCAACGTCGGCGAGCCGCCCAAGCCCCTGGCCAAGATTGCTTCGGGCGGCGAAACCTCGCGGCTCATGCTGGCGCTCAAGACCGTGCTGGCCAACGCCGACCAGGTGCCCACGCTGATCTTTGACGAAATCGACCAGGGCATTGGGGGGCGGGCCGGCGGCGTGGTGGGAAAAAAGCTGTGGGGCCTCACCTCGGCACACCAGGTGCTCTGCGTAACGCACCTGCCCCAGCTCGCCTGCTACGGAGACGTGCACCTCAAGGTGGACAAGGTCGAGCAGGAGGGCCGCACGGTGACCCGCGTGGCCGAGCTGGCCGACGAGGCGCGCGTGGACGAGCTGGCGCAGATGCTGGGCGGCCCGGCCGGCGCGGCTCGCCAGCAGAGCGCCCGTGAGATGCTGGCTGAGAGTGTGGCGGCCAAACACACCGCCGTGCTCGGAGCCCCGCCGCCGACCGGCAAGCGCAAGAAGCAGTAGCCTTGCCGCGTTCGCGGTTGAGCTAGTCCTCTGGGGTTTCCCTCAACCGGTCTGCCGCTGCCTCTGGTGTCAGGTCGCGCTGCGGCTGGGCCAGCATCTCGTAGCCGACCATGAATTTGCGTACCGTGGCCGAGCGCAGCAGCGGCGGGTAAAAGTGCAGGTGCAGGTGCCAGGCGCGGTGGTCGTCCCCGTCCGTTGGCTGCTGGTGCAGGCCCATCGAGTAGGGGAAGGGCACCCCGAACAGGCGGTCGTAACGCGTGGTCAGCCGCTTGAGGATGCTGGCCAGGCCGTCGCGTTCTGGCTCGGTGAGGTGCAGCAAAGACGGCGCGTGGCGCTTGCTCAACACCATCGTCTCAAAGGGCCACACCGCCCAGAAAGGCACCAGCGCCAGCCACTGGTCGTTCTCGATGACCACCCGCTCCCCGATGGTGATCTCCTGCGCCAGATAATCGCACAAGAGACAGCTCTCGGCCTCCATCAGGTACTCGTTCTGCGCCTGGTGCTCCTTGGCCGGTTCGGTGGGTATGCTCTCATTGGCCCAGATCTGGCCGTGCGGGTGCGGGTTGGAGGCGCCCATCATCTCGCCCTTGTTCTCAAAGATCTGCACATAGCTGATGAAAGGCAGGCTGCCCAGCTCATAGTACTGCTGAGTCCAGGTGTCCACCACGCGTCGCACCTGCTCCACTGGCAGGTGGGCCAGACCCAGGTCGTGCCGCGGCGAGAAGCATACCACGCGGCAGATGCCCCGCTCGGGGTGGCTCACCAGCAGGGCCGGCATGGCGCGCGGGCCGTCTGGCGAGGCGGGCTTGCGCGGCAGCAGGGCGCCATAGTCGTTATCAAAGACAAAAGTGCCCTGATAGTCGGGGTTGCGCTCGCCGTTGGAGCGCGCATTGCCGGGGCACAGGTAGCAGTCGGGATCATATGCCGGGAGATCGACCTGCGGCAGGGCCTCTACCTGTCCCTGCCAGGGGCGCTCCATCCGGTGGGGCGAAACCAGCACCCATTCGCGGGTGAGAGGATTGTAGCGGCGATGTACTCCGGTCGGAACGCTCCATTGGGCTGCCATGGCCACCTCCGCGCCAATGATACGGGACGCGAGGCTGCTGGCCAAATGGCCGTTCAAGCGCAACGCATTTGACCGTCCAGGGGCTCCACGGTACACTCTCGACCAGTGTAGAAAGGAGCCAGGGATGGAACACCAGGAGACGTCGAGCGACAGACCATGCATCTTTTGCCGGATTCTGGCGGGCAAGGCGCCAGCCGTGCGGGTCTATGAGGACGAGTACACCCTGGCCTTTATGGACATCAACCCGTCGACGCGCGGCCACGTGCTGGTGGTCCCCAAAGTGCATGCGCGCGACCTGCTGGACGTCAGCGAAGAGGACCTGCGCCACGTGATCAGCACGGTGCAGCGAGTGGCTCTGGCCGTGGAAAAAGCGCTCCACCCTGACGGCATCAACCTCTTTCACGCCACGCGCCGGGCTGCTTTCCAGAGCGTCTTTCACTTCCACATCCATGTCGTACCGCGCTGGTGGAACGACGGGCTGCGGGCACCGTGGAGCGTTCGCGCGGGCGACCCGGCAGAGATCGAGGCAGTGGGCGCGCTGATCAGGCAGGTACTCGAGAGCCCGCCGCCAGCCTAGCCAACCAGCCAGCTACCGGGCCTTGCCCCAGAGCGCGCCATCGCTCCACTGGCCCAGGTAGTCCAGCGGGCAGAGGGAGAGCAGCTCCTCTTTGGTTCCGTACTGCCAGCGGCCTTGAACCTGGTACAGGTAGACCACGACGGCTCGCCCCTCGCGGCACTCCCGGCAGACCCGGTCCAGCTCTTGCTCATAGACAGGATTGGCGATCAGGCTGGTCGGATCGTACAGCCTGGGCAGATACTCGGTCTCTCGGCCGGTCACGTACTGGATCGCCTCGGCGACATTTGAGTAAAGCACCAGCCCGGAGGGGAGAGAGCGGACCGCGGCCACGGTGGGTGACTCAGCCCAGGCCTGGCCGGAGTACCCGTGCCCGACGGCTCGCAGCTCCTGCGCCCACCGCAATCCCTCCTGGCCGTTGCGCACCAGGGACAGCGCCAGGCAGAGCAGCACTCCCCACCAGAGGGCCGACCGGCCCTTCCCCGTCAGTTGGTAGACTGCCGCCAGTGCCGCCATGCCCACCATGGTGTAGGGAATCAGCACGAAGCGTCCGCCCATGATGGAGGCGTCGAGGAAGGTCAGTGACAATAGCAGCACGCCAACGTACGACAATGCCAGAATCAGCAGCACCGCGATCAATTCAACGGCTGGCGGCGCTGCCCGAGCGCGAGGCGGTTCTGTTCTGGCCTTTCGCAGCCAGAAGGCAATACTGCCAAGGGCCAACGCCAGCCCTCCGACGGTGAGCAAGGTCTGAACCAGCCCTGGCAGCGACAAACCGGGCAGGATCAGCTCGCTGAGCGCTGCCTGAAACTCGCGCAGCCGCTCCAAATCCACGGGGTGGTAGGCCAGGGTGCGGTTCGTCGCGGGCAGACGCAGGGCAACATTGCGCGCCACCCACGCCGCCGCCGGTGCCGCAGAGCACGCCAGCGCCAGCACCGTCGTCCGGACGCGCCGGTTCTGCGGCGTGTACTTCCATGCGACCCACAGCAGGGGCAGGAGCAGGGCCACGCCAACGTAGCGCGTGGTGATGGCCAGCCCGCCGGCCAGGGCTGCTGCCAGGAGCCAGCCGCTCCTGCGCCGCAGCAGATACTGACCGGCCAGCACCAGACTGGTCAGGGTGAAGGCGAGGAACAGCGGCTCGGAGGCCACGTTCAGGTGGCTGCGCAATGTCTGAGCCGATACCCCCAGCAGCAGCATCCCGGCGACAGTGGCCGATCCGCTGCCCCCAGAGCAGAGATAGGCCAGCAGTGCGGCCAGGACTAGGTTGCAGGCAAAGAGCAGGACGTGCAGGTAGCGGGCCGCGGTGAACGGCCCGGTGTGCAGCAGCCGGGCAGCGGCGGCAAGGGCAATGGGGTATGCTGGCGGAAAGTGCGTCAGTGGGACGCCGCGATTCGACAGACCCTTCCCCTTCAGCATGCTCTGCGCGGCGCCGAGGTAAACCGTCGAATCAGGCGTCATGGCCAGGCCGTAGGTCGGCGTGCTCAACCAGAGGGCAAGGGCTGCGGCCAGGCCCAGCGCCAGACAGAGCAGCCAGAGGACAGCACTGCTTTTTCCGGGCACTACTGGTCGACCGCCGCCGCGGACCATCGGACTAGGGCCCGCCAGGCAAGAACCGGTCGCCCTCGAGGTGCTTGACCACCAGTGGCAGCAGCGCGACATAATGCTGCGGCGTTGCCGTCGCGGTAAATGTGGGACCCGGCGTCTCCGTCACAGTGATCGTGGGCGTCGGGGTGTCCGTGTGGGTAGCGGTGGGCGTCAGCGTGCTGGTCGCCGTAAGAGTCGCCGTCGGTGTTGGCGTCTGGGTCGGCGTCTGGCTGGGAGTGGCGGTTGGGGTCGCCGTTGCCGTGGCGCTCGCCGTGGGCGTCGGGCTGTTGGTTGGCGTAGGGCTGGTCGTCGGGGTAGGAGTCAGGGTCGGGCTGGCCGTCGGCGTGGGGCTGGTGGTCGAGGTAGCAGTCAGCGTCGGGCTGGGCGTGGCAATCTGCGTTGGCGTGGCCGCCTGAGGTATGCCGGCAGGCCGGAACTCGAGCCGGTCCAGTCGCGCTCCCGCCTCGCGGGCTTTGATCCTGACGCGGTGCCAGCCGAGCGTCAGGAAATAGACTTCGGCCTTGGGTTGCGGAGGACCGCTGAGGGCCACAAAGGCCCAGCGCCAGGGCCCCAGCGGCAGGTCCCAGCGGCCCTCGGCGCCCCTGTCCACGGTGACCCAGAACGAGTCCGAGCCCACCGTATCCGCCGAGATGCGTCCCCACAGCTCGTAATTGCCCTGAACGGTGATGTAATAGTCGAGGTCGACAAACCCCTCGTACGAGATGGGCGAGGCGACGTAGGCGCCGTTGGAGGCAGTGGCATCAGTCACTACCGCCATCGGCGGGGTGATGCGGCCGAGCTCGGCTTCCACCGACAGGATGGCCGACTCTGGTGTGGCGGTCGGCGTGGGGGTGGGGATCTCGGTTGCCGTTGGCGTCGCACTTGGCGTAGGCGTCAGCGTGCCAGTGGCCGTCGGCGCGCCGATCTCGGTCGCGGTGGGAGTGGGCGACACAGTGGGGGTCTGTGTCGGCGTGGGGGTAATCGTTGGCACGAGCGGCGCTGCGCAGTAGGTGACCTCGAGCCTGGGCCGATAGGCGGCAGCGGGATAGTCGCTGGAGTAGAAATGGAACTCTTGGCTCGAGCCCTCGCCGATGAGCAGCAGGCCGGCGTTGGAACCCGGGTCGTTGACCCAGGCCTGTACGGCGTCCTTGACCGGCAAGGCGCGCCACTGCCAGACGTCGATGGCACCGATGACCAGACTGCTCAGCACTGTCTGTGCGCGGTCGGCCGGGGCGTTCGCTCCACCGCTGGACCAGGGCACGAGGCTGGTGGCCTGGAGCCAGGTGGCCTGCCCGCCGATCCACGGCCGCAGCATCTGGTAGATGCTGACCGTCGATACAAAGAGGTCATTCTTGCGGTAGGTGTCCTGAGCCAGGTACAGGGTTGCGCCGTCCACACGCGAGCCGGTGGGGATGCGGCTGACGTCGAATCGCAAGAGGGGCCGCTTGCCCCCGCTGTTGTCGTTTTTCATCTGCAGCGTAGTATTGCCATCGTGCGTGACGGCTGGCGAGTCGATACTGAGGAACGTGTCGACCACGCCGTAGTAAGAAGGCTCTGGCAGATTGCCCGCCTGGAAGGAGATGGTCATCGGCGTGCACTGCGGGGTGGCGGTGGCGGTGGCACTGGCCGTAGGGGTGGGCGTGACGGTGGGGCTGGCAGTGAGGGTGGGTGTAGGGGTGAGCGGTGGCTCTTCACCGCTGATGGTGATATGGCCGTCCTCCACCCCGCCGAGCACCGAGCTGCCGCCGCTGGTCACGTCGGTCTTGAAGGGGACTTTGGTCCCAAAGGTCAGGGCCGTGGTTCCGCCGCCCGTACCCCACAGTGCCCTGAAGCGCACCGTGGCCACGGTAAAGGTGCCACTCGGCCGGGGCTCCTCCGGGTCGTAGATGCCGGCGGCAAAGTGGATCCGGCCCGTCTCGGTATAGATCTTGTTGCGCAGGATCTGGCTCAGGATGCCGCTCGAGGTGAGGCGGTCGGTGGGATTGCCGTCGGCATCGACCGGCAGCAAAAAGACCCGGTCATAGTTGAGGTGGATCTCGGCGCCGTCGATGAGCTCGCTGCCTGCGGCCAGCCGAATCTCGAGGGTGATGACGTCGCCGCGGGCCACGGTTGGCGCGGACGGCGAGAGGCTCACCCAGACCGAGCCGCTGGTCGCACTCACGCGGCCGGCAGTCGAGAGGCTCCGGGCGGACACGTTCATCTGGCTGGCCAGGGCGGTCAGCAGAAGCAGGGCCAGCAGCAGCGCAACAGTCCACAGAAGATGTCGGCGCACCGTATGCTCGTATGAGGTAGTCAGGGGACACCTCCTCCCGGTTTGCTGGTCATCGCGCTCGTACTGCAACTATGACGACCTGGGCCTCCATCGCTGACGGGCCGGTGATTGGCGCCGGTTGACAAGTGAATGGTAGTCCAGGCGAGGGGTTTTGCCAAGTTGGCCCAGGAACCCTCGCCGGCCGGGATGTAAGAAAAGACAAGACCAGAGGCCGCTGCTAACTTGACCTCTGGACCTTGCTGTCGGGGCGGCCGGGTTTGCGACCGCAGGGAGTCCTGACTGCAGAGCGGTCAGGAAACCGTCGACCACGCGTCAGCAAAAAAAAAGGCAAGACCAGAGGCCGCTGCTAACTTGACCTCTGGTCCTTGCTGTCGGGGCGGACGGATTTGAACCGTCGACCACTTGAACCCCATTCAAGTGCGCTACCGGGCTGCGCTACGCCCCGAACTCGCCGCCAGTATAAGCACGTCCCGCAGTTTTGGCAAATGCTGCCCGGATTGACCAACCGCGCCACATCCGCTAGAATCACCAACACTGTGCGGCGGCACAGCAACAGCGAGACCGAGAGCCATGTTCGAAAACCTGTCCAACAAACTGCAAGAAGTATTCAAAAAGCTGTCCGGCAAGGGGCGCCTCTCTGAAGCCGACGTTGACACCGCCCTGCGCGAGGTGCGCCTGGCGCTGCTCGAGGCGGACGTCAACTTTAAAGTGGTCAAGGATTTCATCACCCGTGTGCGCGAGAGGGCCATCGGCGCCGACGTGATGAAGAGCCTCAGCCCGGCGCAGATGGTGATCAAGATCGTTCATCAGGAGCTGATCGCCACCCTGGGCGAGGCGCGCCAGCTCAACCTGTCGGGCAATCCGCCGCACATCATTATGCTGGCCGGTCTTCAGGGCTCGGGCAAGACCACCATGGCCGCCAAGCTGGCCCAACGTTTGCGCCAGTCCGGTCAGCGTTCTCTGCTGGTGGCGGCTGATACCCGCCGGCCCGCGGCCATCACCCAGCTCGAGGTCCTCGGACGCCAGCTCGACATCACCGTGCACAGCGAGGGCGACCAGGTGCCCCCACCGCGCATCTGCGCCAATGCCATAGAGCATGCCCGCAAGAGCGGCTACTCGGTGGTGCTGCTGGACACGGCCGGCCGCCTGCACATCGACGACGAGATGATGCACGAGCTGGAAGAAGTGGTGCGCCTGACCAAACCGCAGGAGGTCCTGCTGGTGGTCGATGCGATGACCGGCCAGGACGCGGTGCGGGTGGCCGAAGAGTTCAACCGCCGTGTGCCCCTCACCGGTCTGATCCTGACCAAGATCGATGGCGATGCCCGCGGCGGCGCGGCCCTCTCCATCCGCTCCGTGACCGGCGTGCCGATTCTGTTCCTGGGCACGGGCGAAAAGACCGACGCGGTCGAGCCCTTCCAGCCGGACCGCCTGGCCTCGCGCATCCTGGGCATGGGCGACATGCTCACCCTGATCGAAAAAGCCGAGGCGGCCTTTGATCAGGAACAGGCCCAGAAGATGGAGCTCAAGCTGCGCACGGCCAGTTTCGACCTGGAGGATTTCCTGGAGCAGATGCAGCAGCTCAAAAAGATGGGCCCGCTGCAGCAGATCCTGGAGATGGTGCCGGGCTTGGCCAGCCTCAAAGGCCAGGTGACCGAGGACCTCACCGAAAAGCAGATGAGGCGCAGTGAGGCTATCATCCGCTCGATGACGCCCGCCGAGCGCCGGGACCCGCGCATCATCGACGGCAGCCGCAAGCGGCGCATCGCGCGCGGCTCTGGTGCGTCAGTGGTGGAGATCAACCAGCTCTTGAACCAGTTCCGCCAGATGCAGCGCATGATGAAGCAGGTCTCTACCGGCCGGGGGGCCTCTGGCCTGCTGGGCCGTTTTGGGTTGTGATTGACTTTGACCTCTGCGCCGATTTGACTAGAATAGCATTTCAGGCCTTTGCGCCTGCACATTGAACTTGATCAGGGAGGAGAGCTTTCTTGGCAGTCCGAATTCGTCTTCGTCGTACAGGTTTGAAGGGTCAGGCCAGCTACCGCATCGTCGTTGCCGACTCGCGTTCACCACGCGATGGCCGCTTTCTGGAGAACATTGGCCACTACAATCCGCGCACGGCTCCGGCCACGGTCGAAGTCAATGACGAGCGCGCTCGCTACTGGCTGTCACAGGGTGCTCTGCCCAGCGACGCGGTAGCTCGGATCCTCGAGAAGAAGGGCCTCATCGCCAACCGACGGCTGCGCCAGAACCAGCCCAAGGTTGTCGAGAAGGAAGCGGACAAGCCCGCGCCCCCGGCCGCCTAGCGCTTATGGCTGCTGATCCCCTTAAGGAACTGGTCGAGTTCATGGCCAAGTCCCTGGTCGACCACCCCGACCAGGTGCGAGTTGAAGAGGTAATGGGCGCTCGCTCGGTGATCTATGAGCTGCGCGTGGCCCCCTCCGATATGGGCCGCGTCATTGGCAAGGGCGGCAAAGTGGCCACGGCGATGCGCAGCCTGCTGCGCGTGGCCTGCGCCCAGGCAGGGAAGCGAGCCATCCTCGAAATCGTCGACTAAAGGAACAGCCACGGACACCAAGTACTGGATAGGCTTCAACATGGTGTCGGGCATCGGCCCGGCACGGCTGAAGCGACTGATCGACCACTTTGGTGATGCCGAAAAGGCCTGGCGGGCTGCCCCGCTCGAGCTGGCTCGTTCGGGACTCGACCGCAAGTCGCTGCAGGCCCTCCTGGCTGCCCGTGACCGGCTCGATCTGGACGCCGAAATGGCCCGCATCAGCGAGTTCGGCGCTAGGGTCGTCACCCTGGCGGACGACTCCTACCCCCGGCTGCTGCGTGAGGTGAGTCTTCCTCCCCCGGTACTGTACTACAAGGGCTCGTTGCTGCCCGCCGACGATTATGCCGTTGCCGTGGTCGGCACACGTCACGTCAAGACCTACGGCCGGGAGGTGACGCGCTACCTGGCCGGCGAGCTGGCCCGCAACAAGATCACCGTGGTGAGCGGACTGGCGCTGGGCATCGATGCGGCGGCCCACCAGGCTGCCCTGGACGCCGGGGGGCGGACCATTGCCGTGCTCGGCTCGGGACTTGACGTAATCTACCCTGGCGAAAACACGGGCCTGGCCCGTTCGATCGTGGCTTCGGGTGCGGTGGTGACCGAATATCCGCTGGGCACCAAGCCCGACCGGGGCAACTTTCCCGCGCGCAATCGCATTATCAGCGGCCTGTCGCTGGGCACGCTGGCCACCCAGGCCGGTGAGAGGAGCGGCGCGCTCATCACGGCCTATCACGCCCTCGAGCAGGGACGAGAGGTCTTTAGCGTGCCGGGCAGCATTCTGGACGGCGGCTGCAGCGGCACGAATCAGCTCATTCAGCGCGGTGAGGCCAAGCTCGTGCTCAAGGCGGCCGATATCCTGGAGGAGCTGAACCTGAGCATGGTCAGCGCTACTTTCCAGGAGCGCGTGATCGTGCCAGGAGACGCCACCGAGCGCGAGCTGCTCAAGCAGCTTTCGGATGAGCCGGTGCACGTGGACGAGATCGCCCGCGCGGCCGCCCTGCCCATCGCCCAGGTGACCGGCGCGTTGACCCTGATGGAACTCAAGGGCATGGTGCGCCAGGCCGGCGGTATGAGCTTTGTGCTGGCTCACGAAGCCGGCGTCCGCTACGTCGTCGACTAGAACCCAACGGTGTGACCTACCGGTGGCGAAAGCAGGAACCGTCGTGACCACCAAGCCAGCCCTCTACGTCGTGATTCTCGCCGGCGGCGGCGGAACGCGCCTGTGGCCCTTTAGCCGCAAGCGACTGCCCAAGCATCTGCTGCCCGTCTGCGGACCCCGCACGCTCCTGGCCGAGACCCATCGCCGGATCCAGCCGCTGGTGGCAGATGATCACGTCATGGTCATCACCGTGGCCGAGCATGCCGAGACGGCCCGCTGTCAGCTCGGAGCTGTTCCGGAAGACAACATCGTCGTCGAGCCCCTGGGCCGCGGCACCGGCCCGGCGGTCGGTCTGATGGCCAAGATCATCCACCAGCGGGAGCCAGATGCGGTGATGATCTCGCTGCACGCCGACCACGCCATCGACGATGAAGAGGGATTCCGTTCGGTGCTGCTGGCGGCGGCGCAGGCGGCGCAGGACGGCCACCTGGTGACGCTGGGCATTACGCCAACATCCCCCGAAACTGGCTACGGCTATATTCAACGCGGTGTTCGCCTGCGCCAGGCGGACGGGCACGAGCTCTATCGGGTGCTGCGCTTTACCGAAAAGCCCGCCGCCGAGCTGGCCCGTTCCTTTGTCGAGAGCGGCGACTATTTCTGGAACAGCGGCATCTTTATCTGGCAGGTCAAAGCCTTGCTAGAAGAGTTCCGGCGGCAGCGGCCGGTGTTCTATGCGCAGCTCCAGTCGCTGGAACCGTTCCTGAACAGCCCTGACCAGGACGCCGCCATCGCACGGCTGTGGCCGCAGGTGGAGAGCACTTCCATCGATGTGGGTATTATGGAGGGCGCACGCAACGTGGCCATGATCCCGGCGTCGATCGGCTGGAACGATGTAGGCTGCTGGACTTCTGTCGCCGAGCGGTCGCACCCCGACGCCGCCGGAAACGTCCTCCAGGGCGCTCCGGTAGCCATCGACTGCAAGGACACCTTTGTGCACAGTTCGGGCTTGCTGGTGGCGGCCCTGGGCGTCGAGGGTCTGGTCATCGTGGCCACCGAAGATGCCGTGCTGGTGTGCCCCAAAGAGCGGGCGCAGGACGTACGCCAGATTGTCGAGGCCCTGAAGAAACAGGGCCGCGAGGAGTATCTATAGTCTCGTTTGTTGGTTGGGAGCAACACGCGTCCAGCGGGCGATGCGGCCCGTCCCCGGAGTACCCCTGTGATTGCTGAGATCGTTACCATTGGCACCGAGCTCTTGCTGGGCGAGATCGTCGACACCAATTCGGCCCACATTGCCCAGCAGCTTACCGCCATCGGAGTGGACCACTTTTTCAGCACTACCGTTGGCGACAACCTCGAGCGCATCATGTCGGCGCTGCGCCTGGCTCTGTCGCGCGCTGATGTGGTCATCACCACCGGCGGCCTGGGGCCAACCGTCGACGACGTAACGCGCGAGGCGGTGGCTGCGGTGGCGGGGCGCGAGCTCGAGTTCCAGCCGCGGCTGCTGGAGCAAATCGAAGGGTTCTTCCAGCGACGTGGCGCCACGATGAGCCCCAACAATCGCCGCCAGGCCTATGTTCCCGCCGGCGCGGTGATCATCGAGAACCCGGTGGGCACGGCGCCGGCCTTTGCCGTCGAGCTCGACCAGAAGGCCATCGTCTCTCTGCCTGGCGTGCCCCACGAAATGGCCTACCTCCTGCGGGAGGTCGTGCTGCCCTACCTGAGCCAGAGGATGGGCGAGCACGCCGTGATCCTGGTGCGCCAGGTGCACAGCGTGTGCATCGGCGAGAGCATGGTCGACCAGCAAATCACCGACCTGATGCACCAGCGCAATCCCAGCGTGGGCACTCGCGCTCATCCGGGGCAGACCGACATCTGCATCACGGCCAAGGCGCCTTCCCGTGAGGAAGCTGCCGCCCTGCTGGACGAGATGGAGGCGCGCGTGCGGAAGCGGCTGGGCCGGGTCATTTACGGAGTCGATGAGCAGACTCTGGCCGGGGTGGTGGTGGCCGGGCTGCGCCAGGCCGGGCTGCGCCTGGCCGTGGCCGAGGCCGAGACCCGCGGGCTGGTCGCCCTCAAGCTGCACGAGGCGGACCCCGGGCGAGCCGTGCTGGTTGGCGCCATCCAGACCCTGGACAGTGCCTCGTTGACCGAAGAAGCCGGGGCGAAAAGCGCCGCCTCCGGTGAGGAGCGAGTCCGCCTGATCGCTGCCGCGGTTCGGTCGCGCTTTGGGGCTGAGCTGGGCCTGGCCGTGCTGGAGGGCGGTGAGACCCCGCCCCTCCTGCACATTGCGCTGCTCACTCCGGAAGAAGAACGCCTCAGCCGCTGGCCCTCGCGCGGCCAGAGCGAGACGGGCATCCTCTGGACAGTGCACTATGCGCTGGATGCAGTGCGGCTCTGGCTTGAAGACCGGCCCACAACGGTTTGACAATTCGCCACAATGAGCTACAATTTTGGGGCTAGACGCCCGCGTGGTGGAACTGGTATACACAGCAGGTTGAGGGCCTGTGCCGTTACGGCGTGGAGGTTCGAGTCCTCTCGCGGGCATGATGATGCGATAGCGCCCCACGATTCGACCCAGGATGCTCTTTTTTGTCCCGCGTATGCGGGAACATCGCTCTGTCGGCCAATCTTCTATTTGCGCTTGGTGGACTGGTTGACTACCCCAATCAACTGCGCCAAAGTGGTCCATAGACGACGCCTGGAGCGCAACACCGTCCCGACGAGCCTCGTTCACTGTGTCCCGGGTCTGGCCCGCCCGCCTTTGGGCCGGCAGAACCCTGTGCCAAGTACTTGAACGACGGAGTGTGACTGTGAACATTGTTGAGCTGGATACCAAGACGCTCGGTCAACTGCGCGACGTGGCCAAAGAGATGAATATCTCGGGCTTTAGCCGCCTGAAAAAGTCCGAGCTCATCATGCGTTTGCTGCGCGCCAATGCCGAAAGCCAGGGTTTCATCTTTGGCGGCGGCGTGCTGGAAGTCATGCCCGACGGCATCGGCTTTTTGCGTGCGCCGAGCCTCCTGCCAGGACCGGAAGACGTCTATGTCTCCCAGTCACAGGTGCGCCGCTTTGGCCTGCGCACTGGCGACCTGGTGATCGGCCAGGTCAGGCCGCCGAAGGAATCGGAAAAGTACTTTAGCCTGCTGCGAGTCGAGGCAGTCAACGGCCTGGATCCGGAAGCAGCCAAGAACCGGCCCAACTTTGACAGTCTCACCCCCATCTTTCCCAATCAGATGTTCAACCTGGAGACGCGCCCGGAGCTGCTGACCACGCGCCTCATCAACCTCATCGCCCCCATCGGCCGCGGGCAGCGCGGCCTGATCGTATCGCCGCCCAAGGCGGGCAAGACCACCGTGCTCAAGCACATCGCCAACGCCATCACCTCGAATTATCCCGACGTTCACCTGATGGTCTGCCTCATTGGCGAGCGGCCCGAGGAAGTCACGGACATGGACCGCTCCATCGACGCCGAGGTGGTGAGCTCGACCTTTGACGAGCCAGTGCAGGCGCACACCCGCGTGGCCGAGCTGGCACTGGAGCGGGCCAAGCGCCTGGTTGAGTGCGGCAAGGACGTGGTGATCCTCCTGGACAGCATCACCCGTCTCTCCCGGGCCTACAACCTCATCGTGCCGCCGAGCGGGCGCAGCCTCTCCGGTGGCCTCGACCCTGTCGCCCTCTACCCGCCCAAGCACTTTTTCGGGGCAGCGCGCAAGCTCGAAGAATCCGGCAGCCTCACTATCATCGCCACCTGCCTCATCGATACCGGCAGCCGCATGGACGATGTCATCTACGAAGAGTTCAAAGGCACAGGCAACATGGAGCTGCACCTCAATCGCAAGCTCTCCGAACGCCGCATCTTCCCGGCCTTTGACATCGAGCGCTCCGGCACCCGCCGCGAAGAGCTGCTGCTGCCCGCAGAAGTGCTGTCCAAGGTCTGGACCCTGCGCCGTATGATGTCCGCGATTGGCGACGAGGACAGCGTCGAGCTGCTTCTCCAGCGGATGGGCAAGACCAAGACCAACAAAGAATTCCTGGACACGATGAGCAAGAGCCTGTAGTGAGCACAGAGCCAGACCCGTCCTCAATTGACGCCGAGTTAAAGCAGCTGCCGGCCCGTTTTCGCCGCGCACTCGGTCTGGTGAAACGCCTGGCCAGCGAAGGTACGCTGGGCCGCTGGGCAGCTCACGCCTGCTTCTTGCTGCTGCTCTGTGCCGGGCTGCGCCTGCTGAGCCTGGACTGGGGCGCTCTGGCGGCCAGTCTCCCCCGGGCTGCGTCGGGCCGCGTCGCGGCGGCAATGCCAGCCCAGGTCGAGAGCATGCCGGCCCCTGCGGTGTGCAGCGCGCCCCACTTTGTAGGAGGCACAGGCGGTGAGGATGAGGACGTGCTGGTACAGGCTGTGGTGCCGCATACCATCATCCCACGGCGCTATCGCATCGACCCCATCACCTACACCGTCCGGTCTGGCGACAACGTCTCGACCATCGCCGACCATTTCGGCGTGAGCGTCAACACGATCCTCTGGAACAACGGCAACCTGGAGGACAACCCTGACTTTTTGAGTCTGGGCGACGAGCTGATCATCCTGCCCGTATCTGGCGTGTACCATACGGTGGTCAAGGGCGACACACTGGAAAGCATCGCCAAGAAGTACAAGGTAGAAGTCTCGGCCATCACCGCCTATGAAGGCAACTATCTGGTCGAGCCCTACACCATCACTGTCGGCCAGAAACTGATCGTTCCCGGCGGTTACCGCCCGTACCAGACGCGCCACGTGGTGGCCTGGTCCGGCACTGTGCCCAGCAATGCCAAGAAGGGCACTGGCACGTTTGGCTGGCCGGTGAGCGGCTACATCACCCAGCGCTACAGCGAGGCCCACCCGGCAGCCGACATTGGCGTCGTGATCGGTACTCCGGTCAAGGCAGCCGACTCGGGCTATGTGGCTCTCGTCGGGCGCAGTGACACTGGTTATGGGCTGCATGTGCTCATTGATCATGGCAACGGCTTTCAGACCCTCTACGCTCACCTGAGCGTCATTTACGTCGAAGTGGGCCAGTCCGTAACGAAGGGCCAGGCCATCGGCGCCTCGGGCAACACGGGCAAGTCCACCGGCCCTCATCTGCATTTTGAAATCAAGTTGAACGGCGTGCGACGCAACCCCTTCATCTATCTCAAGTAGTGGCAGTTGACCGCGTCGGGCGGCGCGCGCCGCGCCGAGGGAGGGTTCGATGAAACTGATCGTGGCCATTGTTCAGGACGCCGACGCAGGAGCAGTGCTGGACGCGCTGATGGCGCAGGACTTGCGCGCCACCAAGGTCAGCTCCACCGGTGGGTTTTTGGTGCGTGGCAATGCCACGATACTGATTGGCGTCGCGGACGACCTGGTGGATAGAGTAATCGACCTGTTGAGAAAGCACTGCCACGCGCGCCGCGAGTTCGTCTCTCCGGTGATGCCGTTGAGCGAAGCCGCCGCCGCCCGCCACTGGGTGCAGCCGCTCGAGGTCGAAGTGGGCGGGGCAACCGTCTTTGTGCTCGACGTCCAGCGCTTTGAGCAGCTCTGATCCCGCCGGCCAGCCGGCCGGCGTGGTCCCGGAGCCCCGGCGCAGGGCGGCCTCAGGGCTGTTCCTGCTCGTGCTCCTCGTGGTCGCCTTCGCCCTGCGCGCCTATGGGCTGAACTGGGACCACGGCCTGTTCTTCCACCCCGACGAGCGCCAGATCCTGATGGTGGCCTCGCGGCTCTCCTGGCCCTCTAGCCTGGCCGAGTTCCTGAGCCTTTCCAGTCCGCTCAACCCGCACTTTTTCGCCTATGGCTCTGTGCCCATCTACCTGATCCGCGGGCTCTCGGCACTGGTGAACCTGTGGCAAAAGGGCTGGGCCGATATGCACCGCTACTACCTGCTCGGCCGCCTGCTCTCGGCGGTTTTTGACACGCTCACCGTGCTGGCCGTGTGGCACCTGGCGCGGCGGTTGTTCGGCCGCCTGGCGGCCGCCCTTGCCGCGGCGTTCCTGACGGTGTCCGTATTGCACATCCAGATGGCCCACTTTTACACTGCCGACCCGCTGCTGACGCTCCTCATCGTGCTGGGAGTGAACCAGGCGCTGAACGTCGCCCAGTACGGCCGTCGGCGCGATGCCTGGGGAATGGGCCTGGCGCTGGCCCTGGCGCTGGCCACCAAGGTCAGTGTGTTGCCGCTGCTGGTGGTGGCGGCAGTGGCCTGGTGTGCCTTTGCCTGGCCTGTTTCGGCGGTTGCTGCACCCTCCGCCCGCTGGCCAGCCTCTTTCTCGGCGCGCGAAAAGGCCAGAGCGTTGCTGGCTCGCCTGCTGGCAGCAGGGCGCGAGTTCGTGGCCGGCCTGCGCACCGCCTGGGCCAGGGCCGGCCGGCGCCTGCTGCTGACCTTTCTGGTCGCTGGCCTGGGTTTTGTGCTGCTCGAGCCCTACGCTCTGCTCGATGCGGCCCATTTTGTGGCCGCCATTGGCACCGAAGTGACCATGGCCCAGGGCATCTATGACTTTCCCTACACCCGCCAGTACGCCGGCACGCAGCCCTTTGGCTACCAGATTGGTCAGCTCCTGCTGCACGGGCTAGGCCCCCTGCTCGGCGGCCTGGGCGTGATCGGCCTGGTGCTGTGGGTCTGGCGGGTCTGGCACCGCCCCACGCGGCTGGAGGTCGTAGCCCTCACCTGGCCCGTGCTGTACACGTGGATGCAGGGCTGGACCTACGCCAAGTTCATGCGCTACATGCTGCCCCTCACGCCCTTCCTGTGCATCAGCGCCGCAGCCCTCTGGGCGCACGAATGGCGCCTTGCTTCTGGCCAGAGCTCCTCCGGCCGTTCTGCGCCGGCGGCGATGCGAGCGCTGCTGGTACTCGGGCTGGCCGCCGTGCTGGGCTACACTGGCTTTTATGCTCTGGCCTATCTGAACGTCTACCGCCAGCCGCACCCCTGGCTCACCGCCACCGCATGGCTGTGCGACCGCGTGCCACGGGGCACGGTGATCCTCACCGAGTACTGGGACGATCCCCTGCCTGCCCAGGGGGCGGACCGGGAATGCTCGGCCCGCGTCACCGTGGAGATCATCGACATGCACACCCTGGACAGCGAAAAGCGCCGCGACGAGCTGATCCTGGCCCTGCTGCGCGCCGACTATGTGGCCCTGTCCAGCCAGCGCCTCTATGCGCCGCTGACCCGCCAGCCGTGGTTCTTTCCTCTGGCGGCCCGCTACTACCAGGCCCTCTTTGCGGGCGAGCTCGGGTTTGAGTTGGTAGCAGCACCGGCGGTCTACCCCTCTCTGGCGGGGGTGACTTTTATGGACAACCCGCGCGAGGGCCTTGACCTGGCCGCGCCGCCGCTGCTGCGGTCGGTTCGCCCCTCAGGGCTGGTGCTGGACCTGGGCTATGCCGACGAGAGCTTTACCGTGTACGACCATCCCCAGCCGCTGATCTTTGCCAAAACCGCCGAGCTCACCCGCGCTCAGTTCCTGCACCTCCTCGATCCGGGCGGCAAGTAGAGCCAGCGCCACAAGCGCCGGCACTTGCCGAGGGCCCTGGCCAGAGGTATAATCTCCCGCAATGAAAAACTGGCGCACGTGGGCGGGAGTGCTCATCAGCCTGCTCTGTATCTTTTGGCTGGTGCGCGGTACAAATCCCCGTGTCTTGTACGATACTCTCCGCCGAACAGAGTACCAGTGGCTGATTCCGGTCGTTCTGCTCTATGCCGGCGGTATGTGGGTGCGAGCGGTGCGCTGGCAATTGCTGCTGCGCAGCAGCGGTAGCGTCGACTTGGGCCGGCTTTTCCGCTGGAGCAACATTGGCTACCTGATCAACAACCTGGCGCCGCTGCGCCTGGGAGATGTGCTGCGCGGCTACCTCTGCTCGGAGGGCGCGGGCATCAACCTGGTGAGCGTGCTCTTTACACTGGTAGTGGAGCGCCTGGCCGATGTGGTGGCGCTGGTGTTGATTCTCGTGGCCCTGCTGCCGCGAGTCGACCTGCCCACCCGGTACCTCGCACCAGTGCTATGGATCGCGCTGGCTGCTGCGGCGGCGGTTGCGGTGATGATCCTGGTTGCCGTCAGGCCACGCTGGTCGCTGGACTGGTTCGACCGCCTCGCCCGGCGGTTTCCCGCGCTGGACCGACCCTGGCTGAGGCGGGCAGTGCACTCGGCCGTCAAGGGCCTTGCTGTTCTGGGCAGCGGCAACAGCGTCGCCGGGGTGCTGGGCTGGTCGCTGGTGGCCTGGCTGGCCGCCGGTCTGCAGTATTACTGGACGGCACGGTCGGTCGGGCTGGCACTGCCGGCACCAGCCGCGCTGCTGCTGGTTTGTCTGACGTCGCTGGGTATGGTGGTGCCAGCGTCGCCCGGGTCGCTCGGCGTTATCGAGTCGATCACAGTGCTGACCCTGGCCCTGTTCGGTGTGGGTCGCGAGGTCGCTCTGGGCTACGCCCTGGTGCTGCGAGCGGTGAGCTATGTGACCCTGTTCGGCCTGGGGCTGGTTTCGCTGTGGAGCGAAGGCATCGACCTGCAGCACCTGCGCCAGGCGCTGGCCCGTCCGACCAAACAGCAGGGCGATACGGAGCGGGAGTAGTGGCCGGGCGGCCCGTCCCGGACTGCTGCGGTGTTGCGCCGCGGCAATCTCTTGCGGAGAACTCGACTCGTTGAAGATCCTGGTCGTACTCACCTACTACTACCCGCACTGGACCGGGTTGACTGCCTACGCCAGGCGCCTTTCGGAGGGCTTGGCCCGCCGTGGCCACCAGGTAACCGTGCTGACAGCGCAGTACTGGAAGACGCTGCCGGCCGAAGAGGTTCACAACGGCGTACGTATCGTGCGGCTGCCGACGATCATGCGGCTCAGCCGAGGCGTGATTATGCCTGGCTTTCCTGCGGCAGCTAACCGCCTGATCCGCGAGCACGACGTGGTGCAGGTTCACGTGCCGATATTCGAGTCGCCGCTGGTGACGGGACTGGCCAGGCACTATGGCAAGAAGGTAGTGATCACGCACCACGGCGACCTGGTGATGCCGTCGCGGCCTTTTGATCAGTTCGTGCAGTTCTTTGTGACCGGCCTGATGCGCCGTGCTCTGTCTCAGTCGGCGCGCATCACCATTCACACGCGCGACTATGCCGAGTGCTCGCCCTTTCTGAGCCAGTTCTCGGACAAGCTGGTGCAGATCCTGCCGCCGGTGGAGATCCCGCTGCCGCAGCCGGAGCGGGTCAAGGCCTGGCGTCAGGAGCTGGGGCTCGATGGCGTCAACGTAGTGGGATTCGCCGGCCGGTTCGTCGAAGAAAAGGGCTTTGACTATCTGCTGAAAGCGGTGCCGCTCGTTCTGGAGCAGCTTCCGAATACGCGCTTTGTGTACGCCGGCGAGGTCAATGTCGTCTATGAACCGTTCTTTGAACAGTGGCGTCACCTGCAGGAGCGCTGGAAGGAGCAGGTGCTGATGCTGGGCCTGCTGAACGACCAGCAGCAGGTGGCCAACTTTTACGCCCTGTGCGATGTGCTGGCCCTGCCGAGCCGCACCGACTGCTTCCCGATGGTGCAGGTCGAGTCGATGCTGTGCGGCACACCGACCGTGGCCACGGATATCCCGGGGCTGCGCGTGCCGGTCAAGCTCACCGGAATGGGCCGCCTGGTCAAGCCGATGGACGAGCAGGCCCTGGCCGAAGGCCTGGTGGACGTGCTGCGCAACAGGAATCAGTACCTGCGGCCTAGGGAGGACATCGCCCGGCTGTTCGACCTGGAGACGACCATAGATGGTTATGAGCGCCTGTTTCAGAGTCTCGTGTGACCCGGCTGGGCGCCCTCAGGAGCGCCAGCCCTTTGCGGAGGTGGGCCGGTGAGAGCCAGAATCCGCCCCGTCTGGGGCCTCGTCGCCCTCGCATCGGTGTGGCTGGCCGTTTCGGGCCAGCAGCGCCTTTCGGTGCGCAACTTTCCCGCCGATGGCGTGCTCTTGCTTGGCGCGGCAGTGGTGCTCTTCCTGCTCGCGGTGGTGTGGAAGGGCCGGGAGAATCCGCCCTTGTGGCCCAACAACTCGGCGCCGCGGGACAACTCGCCGCAGGTCAACCTGACGCGAGGCAGGCTGCGCCGGGCACTCTTTGGTCTGGCGGTAGTGCTGGCGGCGGTGGCCTTTGCCTCTCTGGCCAAGAACCGCTTTACCGTGCGCGGCGTGGTGTGCTGGGTGGTGGCCACGGTGGCCTGGATTCTGGCTATGGTCCAGGTGTCGCCGCAGGGCATCGTGCAGCCGGTCCTGTCCCGGGTGCGCTCCTTCATTCGGGAGCGCGGCGTTCAGAAGCGGGTGGACTGGGTGGCGCTGTGCTTTGTCGGTATCCTGGCCCTGTCCTTCTTCTTTCACCTGTACCGCGTGTCCGAGGTGCCAGCCGAGCCCCAGAGCGACCACGTCGAGGCCTCCGAGGACGTGCGCTCGATTCTCAAGGGCCAGTACATGATCTACTTCCCCCGCAACACCGGCCGCGAAGGCACCCAGTTCTACCTGACCGCGCTGCTCTCACGCCTCTTTGGCTACGGCTTTACCACGCTCAAGCTGACGATGGCCCTGGTAGGCATGCTCAACATCATACCAATGTACTTTCTGGGCAAAGAGCTGGCCGACCGAAAACTCGGCCTGCTGGCAGCGTTTGCCATCGCCGTGTCCTACTGGCACCTCATCGTCAGCCGCATCGGCTGGCGCATCGTGCTGATGCCCTTCTGGACTACGACCGTGCTGTGGCTGCTCCTGCGGGCTTTACGCACCGGCCGCCGCAATGACTATATTTGGACCGGCCTGGCGCTGGGCGCGGGGCTGTACGGCTATATGTCCTTCCGCATCATGCCTTTCCTGGTGATCGTCTTTTTCGGCATCAAGCTCTTGTTCGACCGCGAGCCGGGCTTTTCCCTCCGCCGGCTGCTGGGCAACCTGGGCGCCCTGGCGGGCACCGCAGCGCTCGTCTACCTGCCGCTGATCCGTTACCAGTATGACGAGCCCCGGATGTACTGGTACCGCGTGCTCACTCGCACCACCGACCTGGAGCGGCCGGTGGGCCAGAGCTCGCTGACCGTCTTTGTCGATAACGTGCGGCGGGCCCTGCTGATGTTCAACTGGACCGGCGATGCCGCCTGGACGGCCAGCGTGCCCACCAGGCCGATTCTCGATTACGTGAGCGGCGGACTGTTCGTGCTGGGCGCGGCCTACTTGCTGTACCTGCTGGTGGCCAGGCGTCGGCCTCTGGCCCTCTACTGGCTGGCCGCTGCCTTCATGACTCTGCTGCCGTCGACGATGTCGGTGGCCTTTCCCATCGAGAACCCCAGCAACATCCGCGCCTCGGGCGTCATCCCGGTGATGTTGGTGCTGGTAGCGCTGCCGCTCTATCTGGTCGGCCGGCAGGTGGTACGCGTGCTGCGCGGCGGGCTGGGCTGGGCGCTGGTGCTGACCCTGGGCGGGCTGCTCCTCTACCGCTCGGCGATGCTCAACTTTCACCTGTTCTATGTAGACTATGACGAGCAATACCGTCGGGCGGCCTGGAATGCCACTGATATGGCCCGGGTGATGAACGGTTTTGCCGACACCCTGGGCAGCATCTATGATGCCTACTGCATCGGCACGGCCTACTGGGTGGACCATCGGGCCATTGCCCTGTCCATACCGAACATGGAATGGAACAACCTGATAATGGATATGAGGGAGGCCGAGCCGCACCTCCTCGAGCCGCGCAACAGGCTCTACATCTACAATCCCTCCAACACAGCGGCCGAGCGCTGGCTTCTGACCCACTACCCGAACGGCCAGTTGCTGCGCTACCAGGCCTTTCAAGCGGACAAAGACTTTATGGTGTTCTATGCCCCTGCCCAGCAGAGCCCCGCACCCCTGGCGGGGCAGTGAGCCGCCAATGAGCAGAGACGAAGCCAGTACGCCCATCCGGTGCCGACCCGCTGCCAGCGTGACCAGAGTGCGGGCGTCGTGGAGCCTGCTCCTGGCCGTGGTCTGCCTGGCTCTGGCGGTCTTTGCCCAGGGCCGCTTTGACCAGCGTCTGCTCAATGCATCGTCCTATCTGGCCTGTGGCGCGGCGGCGGTGCTCTTCGTAGTAGCCTTTGGCGGCATCGCCCAGGAGCGGGAGCCGTCATCCGCTGAGGCAAGCGGCCAACCGACGGCAACACCGCGCGTGTGGGGTGTGCTGCTCGCCTTCCTGGCCGTGTCGCTGCTGGGCTGCCTCGATTTCGGCGGCAACGAGTACCGGAAGGTCGGATTGATTCTCTGGCTGGGCGGCCTGCTGCTGGCGCTGGGCTGGCTCTACCTCAACGAACGCCTCAGCTGTCCGGCAGCGGTGCAGCCCCGGCCGCAGGCGCGTCGCAAGTGGTTCACGCCAACGCTGGTGTTGCTGCTGGCCGCGGTCGCGGTCGGCGCGTGGCTGCGCTTGTACCAGCTCGACATCATTCCGGCGGACATTGGCTGGGATCTGCCCTACAACTATACCGACGTGCTGTCCATACTGCGCGGGCAGCACAACATCTTTTTCACCGCCAACATGGGTCGCGAGGGACTCTTCTTCTACTGGGTGGCCTTTCTGACCCGCTTTGGCGAGCTGAGTCACTTTTTGCTCAAGCTTAGTTCCGCCTTGATCGGCATTGCGACCATACCGGTCCTGTACTGGACCGGGCGCGAGCTCTTCTCCCCGGCGGTGGGCCTGGCTGCTGCTTGGCTGCTGGCAGTCAATCACTGGCACATTGTGCTCAGCCGGCCCGGGTTCCGCGTGATCCTGCTGCCGTTGTTCGTTCTCCTTTTCCTCTGGTCCGTGGCTCGGGCTCTGCGTCGCGGCAGGTGGTTCGATTTCGGGCTGGCCGGGGTGGCCATCGGGCTGGGCATGCAGACCTACACCCCGTTTTTCTTTGCCCCTGTGGCGCTGGCGATAGCTCTGGTCCTGTACCTGCTGACAGAGCGCCGGGCCTGCTGGCGGCAGTGGGTGGGCGGACTGGTGTTGATGGCGCTCGTAGCGCTGGTGACCTTTGCCCCGCTGGGCCGCTATGCGCTGGAAAACCGTGCCGCCTATCTGAAACGTATCGGCCTGCAGTTAGAGCTGGTGCAGGGCGAGCGCAACACGCCCCGGGTGACCACTCCGTTGCTGCTGGAGAACGTGCGCACGAGTCTGCTCATGTTCAACGTCTATGGCGATTCCAATGCCCGCTTTAACGTACCCGGCTTCAGGCACCTGGGCCAGATCAGCGCACTGCTGCTCGTGCCGGGGCTGGCCTACGCCCTCTGGCGCTGGCGCAAGGGCAGCAACGCACTGCTGCTGGCCTTTTTCTTGGTGCTGATCGCACCAATGACTCTGGCCATGCTGCCCCACGAGATGCCCAACGTCTTTCGCGCCGCCGGCACCATCGGCCCGGCGCTGCTCCTGTGCGCGCTGACCCTCACCGCGGTCTACGAGCAGTTGCGGATCCTCGGCTCTACCTATCCGGCGTGGGACCTTCGCCTCAGGCTGCAGGCGGCATCGGCGCAGCGTGAGGGCGCAGTGGAGTGGCTGATCGGCCGGCGCGGCGCGCTGGCGCTAGCCGGAGTCGCCATCGTCGGTTTGTTCCTGCTGGCCGAGTTCCGCGATACGCGGCAGTTCTACTTTCACGATTTCAAGAACGTTCTGCCGGACAGCCAGAACGTGTCCATCGCCCGCGAGTTCGCCCGGCAGATCGAGGCCTATGGCGACCGCTCGTCAGTCTACGTCAAGGGTTGGCCGTACTGGTTCGATGGGCGGGCCCTGCGCACCTACCTGCAAATGGCGCCCGAGGAGCAGGAGCGGGTCTTTATTGACTTGATCGATGGCCAGTGGCCGCTGTCCGACGTGCGACAGCGGGCGTTGTTCATCCTGCACCCGGAGGACGTGGCGGGGCTGAGCCGTCTGCGACAAGAGTTCCCTCACGTGGTGAGCATTGTTCATTACCTGCCCGGAGGTGTCCCGGGCTATGTCACTGTCTTTGTCGAGCGGTGAAGCGATGACCGCCGGCAGAGTGCAGTTGAGCTTGGCTGTCAACGGCCCCTACCAGGGCAGAACCCTGGTGACCAAGGCCGCTAATCCCCTGACGGAGAGGCAGTAGTTCATGGATTCAGGATACGAACCAGTACCCGACGGCAACCAACCCGCCGTAACCCCGGACCGGCCGACGCAGGCCGCGCCCGAGGAAGCTGCGCCGCCACCACCGCCGACGCCGACTCTACTCGGTGAGCGGCTGCGCGCGCTCGCATCGCGCGTCAGGGCCTGGGTCGAGTCCGGCGGGCTGTCGCGGCTGGTGGACCAACCCTACTTTGTGCCGCTGTGCCTGGTGGCCATTCTGCTGCTGGGTGCCTACTTTCGCTTTACCGGCGTGAACTGGGATGACTATACCCACCTGCACCCGGATGAGCGCTTTGTGTGGATGGTCGAGCTCTCGCTCAACTGGCCCAAGAGCATCGCCCAGTACTTTGATACGGCCACTTCGCCGCTGAACCCGTACAACGTCGGCAGCAGCTATATCTATGGCACCCTGCCCCTCTTTGTGACCAAGGCGGCGGGCCAGGCACTGCATGTCGGCGGCGACAAGATCCACCTGGTCGGCCGGGTGCTGGCCGGCCTGTACGACCTGGCCACCGTCTGGCTGATGTACCTCATTGGCAAAAAGCTCTATGGCAAGGTGGCTGGCCTCCTGGCCGCGCTGTTCACCGCCACGCTGGTCATCCACATTCAGCAGTCGCACTTTTTCTCCGCCGATAGCTGCGTGGCGATGTTCGTGGTGCTGACCTTTTACTGGTGCATCTGGGTGGTCGAGCGCGGCCGGTGGAGCGACTTCTTCTGGATGGGGTTGAGCTACGGGCTGGCCGTATCCTCCAAGATCAATGTGGCCCTCTTTGGCGTGGTGATGGCCCTGGCCTGCGTGCTGCGGCTGTACCGCCTGCTGCAGGAACCGGAGCCGGCCGAGCCAGCGCCGGGGACGCTGCCGGAGAATGAAGTACGTGAGAACGGCGCGGGCCTCAAGCAGGCCCTGATGGAGTGGAAACTGACCCTGGGCGGGGTCCGCTTTGCCTTCCGCGTCGAGCCGCCGCCGGCAGAAGCAGGCGACGCAGTTGTTACGGAGCTCCCGGCCGCTGAGCGTGTCCAGCCAGAGGCCGCCTCTGCCGAGCCGGTGGCTGCCCAGCCAGTGGCCGCTGAGCCAGAGCGGGAGGCACTCGCGGAGCCTTCCCGGCCCGACTGGCTCGAGGCAGGCTTTCAGGTCGCGCTGCGCTTTGCAGTTGCTCTCGTAGTGGCCTTCCTGGCCTTTCGCATTGCCCAGCCCTACAGCTTTCAGGGGCCGGGGTTTTTCGGCATCAAGCTGGCGCCGGCCTGGCTCAAAGACATCAAGTACTGGGCGCAGGCCGCCGACGGCGTCATTGACCTGCCGTTCAATATGTTCTGGACCAGCCGGGCACCGGTGCTCTACTCGCTGCAGAATATGGTGCTGTGGGCCGTTGGCGTTCCCCTCAGCCTGGCTGCCTGGGCCGGCTGGCTGCTGGCCTGGTACGAGCTGCTCCGCCACCGCAAGCTGAACCACGCGCTGGTGCTGCTCTGGACGACCTTTTTCTTCCTGTACCAGTCGACGCGCTTTGGCAAGCTGTCGCGCTATCTGACGCCGTTCTTCCCCTTTATGGCCATGCTGGCCGGCTACCTGCTCGTTCAACTGTGGAGGAAGGTCCAGATGTGGAGAGAAGAATGGCCCGCCCGCCGCGCGGGCAGTGGCCGGGCGGTTCGCTGGCTGACCATTGCTGCGGTGGCGTTCACCCTGTTTGTCACCGTCGGCTCTGTCTCCTGGGCCTATGCTTTCAGCCGGATCTACACCCGGCCGCTCACGCGCGTTACGGCCTCGCTGTGGGTCTATGACAACATCCCTGCCGGCTCGGCCATCGGCTGTGAGCACTGGGACGACGCCATCCCCTGGGGCGGTGTAGGCGGGCGCAACGGCTATGCCGACGGCACCTACGGCTGGGTCGAGTTCCACCCCTATGCCGAAGACGAGCCGATCAAGCTGGACTGGTTCGTCGACTGGCTCTCTCAGGCCGACTATATCATCCTGAGCAGCAACCGCTGCTATGGCTCGATCCCGCGCCTGCCGATGCGCTTTCCGATGACCACGCGCTACTACCGGTATCTGTTCGCCGGCGACCTGGGCTTTGAGCTGATCAAAGAGTTCACCTCTCGGCCCAACCTGGGCGTGCTCGAGTTTGTCGACGACGACGCCGAAGAGCCCTTTACCGTCTACGACCACCCCAAGGTGTCCGTCTTCCGCAAGACGCCCGAGTTTAACCCGGATGAGGTGCGTGCCCTGCTGGGCGACGGCATCGACTGGCTGAACATCGCTCGCATACGCCCTACCGAGGTACCCAACTTTCGCAACGGGCTGCAGTTGAGCGATGACGAAAAGCACGCCCAGCAATCGGGCGGCACCTGGAGCGGGATCTTTAACCGCAAGAGCCTGGCCAACGCCGCGCCCGTGCTGGTCTGGCTGCTGGTGGTCGAGGTCATCGGCTGGATCACCTTCCCGCTCAGCTACTATGTCTTTCGCGGGCTGAAGGATCGCGGGTTCATCTTCTCCAGGACCCTGGGCATCCTCCTGATGGCCTGGCTCACCTGGATGCTGGTCAATGCCGGGCTGGCTACCTTTACCCGCGGCGCCATCTTGCTGGCCCTGCTCTTGATGGCCGCCGGCTCCGGCTTGATCTTTTGGCGGCGCAAGAACGAGCTGCTGTCCTTCCTGCGCGAGAACCGGCATCTGCTGGCCTTTAACGTGGTGCTCTACCTGTTGTTCTTTGTCGGCTTCTTGCTCATTCGCTACGGCAACCCCGACCTGTGGCACCCGATTATGGGCGGCGAAAAGCCGATGGATTTCGCCTACCTCAATGCGGTTATCCGCAGCACGGTCTTTCCGCCCTACGACCCCTGGTACGCCGGTGGCTATCTCAACTACTACTATTTCGGGCAGATCATCCTGGCCGTGCTGATCAAGCTCACCGGCATCGTGCCTTGGGTAGCCTACAACCTGTCCATCCCGCTGCTGGCGGCCCTCACCGCGATGGGTGCCTTCTCCGTGGTCTACAACCTGACCCTGCCTGCCGACAAAAAGCGCCGGCAGGCGCAGCCTGTTGCCCCTGAGGCCAGCGAGGCGGCCGCGCCAGAGGGCGGCGCTCAAGCCGTGACCTGGGCCAATCGTCTGCGAACCTGGCTCGGCTCCTGGAACGCGCCGATGACCTATGCCCTCTTCGGCGCGCTGCTGGTGGCCGTGCTGGGCAACCTGGCCGAGATCGCGGTGCCGCTGCGCGCTCTGTGGGAGCTGGGCACCTCGACCACGCAAAGCTCGATTCCCCTCGTCTCGGCGGCACTCAAGGTATTGTCGGGCCTGTCGCGGGTGCTGCGCGGGCAAGCCCGGCTGGCCCTGCGGCCCGAGTGGCCCTACTGGAATCCCTCGCGCGTGATGCCCAACGGCGAGATCAACGAGTTCCCCTTCTTCACCTTCCTCTACGCCGACCTGCACGCGCACCTGATCGCTCTGCCCTTTACTCTGCTGGCGCTGGGCCTGGCCGTGGCGGTCATTCGGCGTGCGACCACCCCGAAGGACGCGCACGGCTCGCCGGGCCTGCTGGCACGCTGGAAGAGCCGCCTGCCGGCCGTCGTGACCCGCCTGCTGGCGCGCATCGACTGGTCCGAGATCCTGATCCTGGGCGTGATCGGCCTGGTGGTCGGCGCGCTGCGCCCGATCAACTCGTGGGACTATCCGACCTATCTCCTGGTGGCCGGTGTGGCGCTGCTCTTGCGCGAGCAGGAACGGCGAAAGCGTATCGACCTGGGGCTGTTGTGGACGGTAGGCATCAAGTCGCTCATCGTGCTGGGCCTCAGCTTTGTTCTGTACCAACCCTTCCTCTCGCGCTATGCCACGGCCTATACCACCTTTGAACGCTGGAAGGGCGCCCGCACGGGCCTGGGCAACTACCTGGGCATCCACGGGCTGTTCCTCTTTGTGCTCATCACCTGGATGGGCATCGAGCTGTTCAGCCGCGAGGTGCGCGAGGGCACGGTGCGCATGCTGCAGCTCTGCGTGCGCTACTGGGATCGTCTGCCGCGCCTCCTGGGGGCCTACAACCGCCTGGTGCGCAAGGGCCGCCAGTACGACTCGCTGGGCTGGGCCATCGTGCTGCCGCTGGCTCTGGTCGCGCTGTGGCTGGCCCTGGCCAAACAGTGGTTCTTCCTGTTCGTCTGGCTGCTGATCCTGGGCGCGCTGATGATCGTCCTGCGCCTGAGACTGGAGATCCGACAGCGCTTTGTCTGGCTCCTCTTTGGCATCGGACTGGTCCTGTCGATGGCCGTGGACCTGGTGGTGCTCAAGGGCGATATCGGACGCATGAACACCGTGTTCAAGTTCTACCTGCAGTTGTGGGTCTTCTGGTCGGTGGGTGCGGCAGTGGGGCTGAGCCACATTTTGGAGCGCTTCCGGGCGCGCCAGGGAGCGCCGGCCGTGTGGACGCGTGCGGCAAGGAGCGTTTGGCAAGGGGGCCTGGCCTTCCTGATCTTCCTGGCGGCGCTCTACCCGGTGATGGCCACCAGAGCCAAGATTTATGACCGCTTTGATGCCACGCTCGGCCCGAGTCTGGACGGAACCGCCTATATGCACACCGCCGTCTACAATGATGGCGGACAGGAGATTCAGCTCAAGTACGACCTCGAGGCCATCAACTGGCTGCTCGACAACGTGAAGGGTTCGCCGGTGATCGCCGAGGCCAACACCGAACCGCGCGGACTCTATCGCTGGGGGTCGCGCGTGGCCATCTACACCGGCCTGCCGACCATCATCGGCTGGAGCTGGCACCAGCGCCAGCAGCGCTCGGCCATGCCGGGCCAGTGGATCGACCAGCGCCTGCGGGACGTGCAGCAGCTCTACTCCGACCCCAGTCCGGAGGCGGCGATGGAGATCATCAAGCGCTATGACGTGCGCTACATCTATGTGGGCGAGGTCGAACGCATCTACTATCCTGATTTTGGCCTGCGCAAATTCGAGGAGATGAGGGCCAACGGCCTTCTCGAACTGGCCTACCACAACGAGCAGGTCAGCATCTACCAGGTCAAGGACTGAGCCGGGGGACGGAGGAGCTCATGTTGGCGGTATTCAGTTGGTGGCTCATCTTGTTGCTGCTGGGGTTGGTGGCCCTGCCGCTCACCCTGCGGCTGTTCCGTTTTCTGCCCGACCGCGGCTATGCCTTTGCCCGGCCGCTGGGTCTGCTGCTGACCGGTTATGTGCTCTGGCTGGGCGGCAGCCTGGGCCTGCTGAACAACGGGCGCCTGGCCATGCTGGGCATCATCGCCCTGCTGGCGGCCGTGTCGCTGTGGATCTGGCGGCGCGACGGCGCTGAGCTGCGGCAGTTCCTGCGCGACAACCGCGGACTCATCCTGGCCACGGAGCTGGTGTTCCTGCTGGCCTTTGCCGGCTGGGCCCTGGTGCGCGCCTACAATCCCGAGATCTCGGCCACCGAAAAGCCGATGGAGATCGCCTTCCTCAACGCCATCCTGCGCAGCGAGCGTTTCCCGCCGAACGATCCCTGGCTCTCCGGCTATGGCATCAGTTACTACTACTTTGGCTACCTGCTGATCTCCGTCCTCACGCGGCTATCCGGCGTGGCGGCCAGCGTGGCTTTCAACCTGGCCATCGCGCTCCTGTTCGCCCTGGCGGCAACGGGCTCCTTCAGCCTGGTGTACAACCTGGTGCGCACCGAGCAGGGGAGCCGCGTGGTCAAGCGCGTTTCGGCTGTCCTGTGGGCTTTGCTCGGGCCGCTTTTTGTGGTGGTGGTCGGCAACCTGGAAGGCGTGTTCGAGGTGCTGCACACGCGCGGCCTGGGCTCGGCGGCATTCTGGAAATGGCTGGACGTCAACAACCTCGCCGAGGCCGCGGTGAGCGGCCAGTGGGTGCCGCAGGATATGTGGTGGTGGTGGCGCGCCTCGCGCGTGGTCAACGACCGTGACCTGTACGGGGCGCATATGGAAGTGATCGACGAGTTCCCCCAGTTCAGCTTTTTGCTGGGCGATATGCATCCCCACGTGCTGGCGCTGCCCTTTGTGCTGCTGACGCTGGCGCTGGCGCTCAACGTGCTGCTGGGGGCAGCGTCCTGGTGGCAGCAGCGCAGTGACCAGGCATCAGCCGTTCGGACCGGCTCGCGCCGCAGAAAGGCCGCCAGCGCTGAAGAAGCGTTGGCTCAAGTCTCGGCGCCGGTCAGCGAGTCGACCCTGTCGCGGGCACGGCGGTGGCTCGGCTCGGTCTGGGACTATGCCTGGTTCCTGCTCCGTCAGCGCACTTTCGACATAGGGCTGCTGGCCTTTGGCCTCGGCGCGCTGGGCTTTCTCAATACCTGGGACCTGCCGATTCACCTGTTTGTGATCTGCGGGGCGTTTCTCGTCGGCCAGCGGGCGCTGCGCAACGAGCAGTGGCTCAGGCACACTATCGGCTTTACCGGGGCACTCCTGGTTCCGGCGGTGCTCCTGTACCTGCCCTTCTATCTGGGATTCCAGTCTCAGGCCGGTGGGGTGCTGCCGGTGCTGTTCAACGTGACCCGGGTGCACCAATACCTGCTGATGTTCGGGCTGTTCATCTTTGTGCTGGTCACCCTGACCCTGTCCGAGCTGATGGGCCTCTTTGGCCGGTCGTCGGCCGAGGAGCGCCGCTTCCTGCCGCTCGACCTGCTGCAGTGGTTCGCCTGGTTCATCCTGGGGCCGGTGCTGCTGATTCTGGCCAGTGTGGCTTTAGTCCTGGCCACCAAGAACGGCCGCGAGTTCATCCAGGGGGTTCTGGCCGACCAGCGCGTCCAGTCGCTGATCGGCTCTCAGGGGGTGCTGGGCTTGCTGCGCCAGTCAGTGCTGCTGCGCCTGGGCAATCCCTGGGTGTTTGTGCTTACCGCCGGCACCCTAGCCGTATTGGTGCTGCTGCTGGAGCGGTCGTGGCGCGGGGAGCACCAGGAGGGAGAATCCACCCCGGCCCTGCACTTTTCCTATCTGATGGCCGGCACGGGATTCCTGTTGACGCTGGCCGTCGAGTTCGTCTACCTGCGTGACTCGTTCGGCACGCGGATGAACACGGTGTTCAAGTTCTACTATCAGGCCTGGCTGCTCTTTGCCCTGGCCTCAGCCTATGGCTGCTATCACCTGCTCGGGCGGCCCAGCATCGCGCCCTCCACCGGCAAGACGGTTGCTCGCGGAGTGTGGGCGGCAGCGCTGGTGCTGCTGATCTCGGCCAGCCTGGTCTACCCGCTGCTGGGCGTTCCCAGCAAGGCCGGCGATTTCAAAGGCAAGCCGACGCTGGACGGCATGGCCTTTATCGAGGGGTTCCGCGCCGATGATTACGCCGCCATGCTCTGGCTGCAAAAGAACGTATCCGGCAGCGCACACATCGTCGAATCGACGGGGGGCTCTTACACCGAAACGGCCTGGGTCTCGGCCTTTACCGGCCTGCCCACCGTGCTGGGCTGGGACTTTCACGAGCATCAATGGCGCGGCAACTCGACCGAGGCCAACCTGCGCCGCCCGCTCATCGAGCAGATCTACCAGGGCACGGATCGCGAGCAAGTGCTGTCGATTCTGGACAAGTACGACATCGAGTACGTGTACCTCGGGCCGGTGGAGCGAAGCAAATTCAACCTGCCACCCAACGTGGACGAGCGCCTCGGCCGCTTCCTGGACAAGGTCTTTGAGCAGGGCAGTGTGAGCATCTATCGGCGCTGACGTGCCGGGCCTGAACTCTGGGGTAAGGGATATGACTGTGATGCTTGAAACCAATACTGAATCGCCCAAGCGCTCCTTTACGGTGGAGATGGGGCTCTACGGCCTCATCCTGCTGCTGGCGCTGGCGCTGCGCCTGATCAACCTGGGGCGCTGGCCCCTGGTGGACCTGGAAGCAGGGATGGCCCTCTCGGCCTGGCGCTTTGCCCGTGCACTGCCCTCCTCCCTGCGCGGCTTTAGCCCGCTCTTGTTCAACTGGAGCGCGCTGGTGTCCTTCCTCAGTGGAGGGACCGACGGCCTGGTGCGCGGCCTGTCGCTACTGGCTGGCAGCGCGATGGTGTTGTGGCCCTTTGGTCTGCGCCGCTATCTGGGCCGCGTGGGCGCTCTGGCCTCGGCCCTGCTGCTGGCCTTTTCACCGTCGCTCGTCTTTTTCTCGCGCCTCGCCGATGGCACGATCCTGCTGGCTTTCTGCGGACTGGGTCTGGTCTGGGCGACCCTGGGCTACTGGGAGACCCGGGAGCGGAGCTATCTCATCTGGGCAGCGGTGCTCAAGACCGTCGCCCTTCTTTCCTCACCGCTGGTCTATACGCTGCTGCTCGTGCTGCTGGCCCTGCCGGCCGCGCTGTGGCTGCACCGCCGCGTGGCTCACGAAGACGAACCGTGGCTCCTCTGGAGTGACTCGGTCAAGGCTATGGTCGCGGACCGCGCCGCCTGGTTGCCGGCGTGCGTTGCTGTGGGTCTGGTGCTGCTGGTCGGCGGCCTGGGCTTGCTGATAAATCCGCTGGGCCTGCAGCAGGCGCTGGACCTGTTCGGGCGCTGGGTGGGCGGCCTGGAGTGGCTGCGCGGAACCTGGTACCGGCTGCCGCTCCTGCTGGTGGCCTACGAGGCGCTGCTCCTCGTGCTGGGCCTGGCCGGTCTGGTGACCGAGCGCTCGCGACGCGATCTGACCTCCTTCCTTCTGCGTGCCTGGCTGGGGGTGGCGCTGCTCGTGTCCATCGTTCCCGGCTATCGTCCACCGGCCAGCGTGGTGCTGGTGCTGATTCCGCTGTGCCTGCTGGGCGGGCAGGCCGTCGAGCGGCTGTGGGGGGCCCTGGGTGAGTGGAAAACACACCCCCTGCTGTGGGCACTGGTGGGCGCGGGCTGCCTGGTGGCCTTTGCCTCACTCATCCAGTTGGTTACTTATCTGGCCAATCCCTCCACGCCATACCTGCTGCGCATCGCGGCACTGGCGGTGTTCCTGCTCTCACTCTACGCTCTGGCGTGGAGCCTGCGCGGCATCGCCGTTCCCCTGCGGGCCCTGGTCGTGCTGGCGCTGGTGCTGCTCGCGGTGGGCGGCCTGCGCACGATGGCCAGGGTGAACTATCTCACCGCGCGCGACCCGCTCGAGCCGCTGGTGGGCAGCACCGTGTCGCCGGAGGTGCTCGACCTGGCGCGCTATGCCGCGCGCTTCTCCAGCGAGACCAAGGGCGACCCGCGCGTGCTCTCCTGGCAGGTCGACGAGTCGTTGGAAGTGCCCGTGGGCTGGTACCTGCGCCAGTTCGACAACGTGCGCTTTGAGCGGCGCCTGCCGGACGCGCCCACTGCCGATGGACTGATCTTTCCCGTCGCTGCTGGGCAGCCGGCGCGCTACGTGGGGCTGCGCTTGGCCATTCATTCCTACTACCCCGGCGGCAGCTTTGGCCTCAACGAGTGGGTGCGCTGGTGGGTAGGGCTCAAGTCGGCTGTGTCGCTCATCACGAATGAAGACGCCGTGCTGTGGGTCAGGGCGCCCCAGCAGTAGGAGTGTTGACTTATGGAGTCAAGTAGTCTCGACAGACCCACCCTCTCAGGCGCGCTCGACAGACCGCTCCTGTCTGTTCTTCGTATCAACGGGTGGAAGATCATTCTGTTGCTACTGGTGGTGCTGCTGGTCTTTACCCGGCTGTATGACCTGGGCAACCGCGCCTACTGCCACGACGAGAGCACCCACGCCTGGGAGCCCTGGAAGCTGATCACCGGGCAGGGCTATCGCTTCGACCCGGTCTATCATGGCCCCTTCCTCTATCACGCCACGGCGCTGGTCTACTGGCTGTTCGGTGATTCGGACACCACGGCGCGCATCGCTTCGGCGCTGCTGGCCATTCTGTCCGTCCTGCTGGTGTGGCCGCTGCGCAAGTGGCTCGGCAAGGCCGGCGCTCTGTTCACGATGTTCCTGCTGACCCTCTCCCCGAGCATGATGTTCCGCGGGCGGTTCATCCGTCACGATATCTTTGTCATCGCCCCGACCATGGCGGTGGTGGTGGCCTTTTTCCACTATGTCACTGACCGCCGCCAGAGGTGGCTCTATGTCATCGCCGGCGGGCTGGCGCTGACGTTCTGTGCCAAGGCCAATTCGTTCATCAACGGGGCCATCTTTGGTGCCTTCTGGGTGGGGGCGCTGCTGGTCGACTGGTGGAAGACGCGCCGCCCTCTGCGCGAGCTGCCCGAGTTCGACCTGGCCGTACTGATGGCCACCCTGGCCCTGCCGCTGCTCACGCCGCTGGTGCTGATGGTTCTGAAGCTCAACCCGCGCGACTATAGCGATGCGGGCCTGTGGCGTATCAGGGGCGTGCTGCTGGTGCTCGTGGCCATTTCGGCGGTGATCGGCCTGTGGTGGAAGCGCAAGGTGTGGCCCATCGCCGCGGCCATCTACTATGCCATCTACATCCCGCTCTACACCACCATGTTCACCAACGGGCAGGGCCTCGAGACGGGCTTTACCGGTATGGTCGGCCACTGGCTGGGCGAGCAGGGCGTGGCGCGCGGCGGACAGCCCTGGTTCTACTTTTACTTCCTCAACGTGATCTACGAATTCCTGCCGCTCATCCTGGCCCTGCTGGCCATTCTCTACTACCTCTATCGTCTGTTGCGCGAGCTCAGGCCTCAGGCGGCAGAGGGGGAGAGCCAGACCGTCGCCACCGCTGCGCCGCCCTTTGTCGGTTTTATCCTGTTCTGGGGGCTGGGCACCTTTGCCTTCTGGACCTGGGCGGCGGAAAAGATGCCCTGGCAGAACATGCACCTGGTGCTCAACCTGTGCCTGGTGGCTGGCTGGTTCCTGGGCCAGGTGTGGCAGCGCGCGGACTGGCGCAAGCTGCTGAAGGAGGGATTCCTCCCTTGCCTGGTGTTGCTGCCAGTGATGCTTTTCGGCAATGTGGTCTGGGTGGTCACTCTGGCCGGCCGGCCCAAACCGTTCTCCGGTATGGAGCTCGAACAGCTTTACGTAACGCTGCGCTTTCTGCTGGGATTGATCGTAGAGGTCGTGGCCGGCGCCCTGCTCGTCGCCGGGTCACGCCGCTTTGGCTGGCGGGGCCTGGGCCGGGTGCTGCTGGCAGCGTTGTTCGTGGTGCTCACGGCGGCCACCATTCGCATTGCGGTGATGCTGACGTTCATCAATCAGAACTATGCCACCGAGTTCCTGCAGTATGCCGCCGCTACGCCCGATACCGCCGATGTGATGGCCGAGCTGGGAGAGATCCGCCGCCTGCTGCCAGACGGCGAGCCGCTGCGCATCGCCTACGACAACGACTCGCAGCAGCCGTTCTTCTGGTATCTGCGTGAGCTACCCAACGTGACCTTCTTTACCGGCGACGGCGGCCTCTCAGGCGTGCACGATGTGGTCATCATCGGGCTGGACAACGAAACCAAGCTCAAGGCCCAGCTCGCCGGGCGCTACGTTCGGCGGAACTATCGCCTGATCTGGTGGCCGTACGAGGATGTCTACCGCAACCTCACCCTGCGCAAGCTGTGGGATGACCTGCGCAGCCCCGAGCGGCTTAAGTTCTGGTGGAACATCTTCTGGTGGCGCAAGTACCCCGAGTCGACGGCCCTGTGGCCGTCGGTGCACCGCTTTGCTCTCTACGTGCGCAAGGACCTCGCGTCCCGGCTGTGGGTGCTGGGGCCGGACGTCCCGGGCGTGGATACCTCGCTGCCCGAGGACGACTATGAGAAGCAGCGACTCGACCTGGCCGCCATCCAGGCCTTTGGCAGCTCGCGGGAGCTCAACGACCCCAAAGGCGTGGCGGTGGACCACCTCGGCCGTGTGTACGTTGTGAACACACGCAATCATCGCGTCGAGGTCTATAGCGCCGATGGCCAGCTCGTGCAGACCATTGGCAGTCAGGGCACCGGCCCTGGCCAGTTCCAGGAGCCGTGGGGCATCGCGGTGGCCCCGGATGGCCACGTGTACGTGGCCGACACCTGGAACCACCGCATTGAAAAGTTCGACGCGCAGGGCCGCTTTGTCGCCACGTGGGGCACCTTTGGCGACACGGGTGGACTGCTCGGCGCGCCCGACGTGCTCTACGGCCCGCGCGACATTGCCGTGACGCCCGATGGCAACCTGATCGTCAGCGATACCGGCAACAAGCGCCTCATCAAGTTCTCACCCGAGGGCACGTTCATCGCTCAGTGGGGCGGGGGAGGTTCCCTGCCGGGGCAGTTCCTGGAGCCCTGCGGCGTGGCGGTGGACGCCGCCGGCAACATCTATGTGGCCGACGTCTGGAACCACCGGATCCAGAAGCTCAGCGCCGACGGAGTCTACCAGTCACAGATAGCGGTCGTGGGCTGGGAGAGCGAATCCCCGGTGAACAAACCGTACCTGGTGGCGGACCAGTTCGCGTCGGTCTATGTGACTCAGCCGGACTATCACCGCGTGGTCAAGTTCGATAGCTCGGGCCGGGTGCTGTCCGTCTGGGGCTTGATGGGCACAGACGAGCGCTCGCTGAACACCCCCTCGGACATCACGCTGGATGCGCAAGGCAACGTCTATGTGGTCGACTCGGGCAACAACCGCGTGGTCAAGTACCCCGCGCTGCACTAGGCCGCGGACCAGAGGAATCTGCAGAGGATGGATGGGATGGAAGAAGTAACCAAGAGGCCTCGCCGAAAGAGAAGCAGCCCCGTGAAGGCTGTGCCTGTAGCGGTTGCGGAGCCGCGTGAGGCGGGTCGGGACATCGGCCGCTGGGCGGTCGTGCTCGTGCTGATCGTCGCCGCGCTGGTGGCCACTCGTTTCTGGGACCTCGGCAACCGCTCCTACGGCCACGACGAGAGCATCCACGCCTGGGAGGCCTGGAAGCTGGTCACGGGGCAGGGCTATACGCACGACCCGATCTATCACGGGCCCTTTGGCTATCACGTGGTGGCCTTTTTCTTCCTGCTGTTCGGCGTGGGTGAGGTCCAGGCCCGCTACGCGCCGGCCCTGTTCAGCGTGGCGTTGGTGCTGCTGGTGTGGCCGATGCGCAAGTGGCTCGGCAAGGCGGGCGCGGTGTTGGCCATGGCCCTGCTGACCATCTCGCCCACGCTGATGCTGCGCGGCCGCTACTTTCGTCACGACATCTGGCTGCTGGTGGCCTTTATGGTCATCACCATTTGCATCTTTCGCTACCTGCAAGACCGCAAGGATCACTGGCTCTACCTGATGGCCGGCTCTCTGGCGGTGGCTTTTGCCAGCAAGGCCATTTCTTTCATCACTGGCTTTATCTTTGGCACCTTCCTGGTAGGCTACCTGCTGGTGGAGTGGTTCCGCACGCGCCGGTCGCTGAAGGAGCTGCCGGCGCTGGACCTGGTGATTCTGCTGGGCACCCTGGTGCTGCCGCAGTCGGCGCCGCTCCTGCTCAAGCTAGCCAAACTCGATCCCCTCGACTACAGCGGGCCTGCCCTGGTGCGCACGACGGTCATCGTGGTGCTGCTCATCGTCATCTCGGCGGTGATTGGCACCTGGAACAAGCGCCGGGCCTGGCTGATCTCGGCCGGCATCTACTACCTGCTCTTTATCCTGCTCTACTCGACGCTGCTGACCAACCCCCGCGGTGTGGCCACGGGCATGGTGGGCATGCTGGGCTACTGGCTCTCGCAGCAGGGCGTGGCCCGTGGCGGCCAGCCGTGGTACTATTTCTACTTCCTGAACGTGGTCTACGAGTACCTGCCACTGCTCCTGGCCGGGCTGGGCGCTGCCTACTACTTCTGGCGCTCTCGCAAGAACCAGCCGGGCAAGGAATCGGCCCCGGCCGAAGCTGCGCCAGAGGCTGAGCGGCCGCTGCCCTTTGTGCCCTTCCTGATCTACTGGGTGGCCGGCAACTTTTTCATCTGGACCCTGGCCGGCGAAAAGATGCCCTGGCAGAATATGCACCTGGTGGTGCCCCTGGGGCTGCTGGGCGGCTGGTTCCTGGGCAGGATTTGGGACAATACCTCCTGGCGCGCGCTCAAGGCCAGGGGCGGGCTGCAGGCGGCGGTCCTTGTGCCCGTGGCGCTGCTCGCGGTGATTGCGCTGCTGTCGGCCGTGCTGGGGCCGACCCGCCCGTTTGCCGGGATGACCCTGGCTCAGCTCACGGTGACCATGCGCGCGCTGCTGTCGCTGCTGGTGCTGGGCATCTGCCTGGTGCTGCTGCGCCGGCGCTGCGCCGGCCTGGGCGCCGGCGGCTGGTTCCGGCTGGTGCTGGCCACGGTGGTGCTGGTGCTCGGCGCGATCACCGTGCGCGACGCGCTGCGGGCCAGCTTTGTGAACCAGGACTATCCGACCGAGTTCCTGATGTACGCCGATTCCAGCCCAGATACGGGCCTGGTCATGGCCGACCTGAAGATGATCTCCTCTCGACTGGCGGGAGACAGAGAGCTCAAGATTGCCTACGACAACGAATCGAGTTGGCCCTTTGTCTGGCTGCTGCGCGACTATCCCAATACCACCTTTTTTACCGCCGAGAGCGGCCTTTCGGGCGATCCGCAGGTGGTCATCGTCGGTCCGCCGAACGAGGAAAAGGTCCAGGCCCAGCTCAAGCTCAAATACATCAAGCGGCAGTATCGCCTCATCTGGTGGCCGAATCAGGATGTCTATTCGGGCCTGACCCCGGCCAAGATCTGGAAAGACCTGCGCGACCCGGCGCGCCGCCGCTACTGGTGGGATATCCTCTGGTCGCGCCAGTATCCCCAGCCCACTACCTCGTGGCCTTACGTTCATCCCTTCTCGTTGTACGTGCGCAAGGACGTAGCTGCGCAGCTCTGGGACTTTGGCCCGGAGATCGCCGGCGCACAGGTCGAGCTGCCGGAGGACGTGTACGAGAAGAAGCGGATCAGTCTGAGCGCAGTGGCTGCTTTTGGCTCCTCTGGTTCGGGCAACGGGCAGTTCAGCGACCCCAAGGGCCTGGCCCTCGATGCCGCGGGCAACATCTATGTGGTCGATACGCGCAACCACCGCGTGCAGATGTTCAACTCGGCAGGGGTTTTCCAGCGTGCCTGGGGCAGTCAGGGCACCGGTCCTGGCCAGTTCCAGGAGCCGTGGGGCATTGCCGTGGACAGGGACGGCTATGTCTATGTGGCCGACACGTGGAACCACCGCATCCAAAAGTTCGACGCGACCGGCAAGTTTGTCACCACCTGGGGAGCGTTCGGTGATGTGGGCGGCGTGCTGGGCGATCCGCTGTTGCTCTACGGCCCGCGCGGCATCGTGGTCGACAGCCAGAAGAACGTCCTGGTGAGCGACACGGGCAACAAACGCATTGTCAAGTACACCTCAGAGGGCCAGTTCGTGCAGCAGTGGGGCGGCTCTGGCACACTCGAAGGGCAGCTGCGCGAGCCGTGCGGCCTGGTTGTGGATGCCAACGACGGCGTGTACGTGGCCGACGTGTGGAACCAGCGCGTGCAAGAATTCGACCGCAATGGCGCGTATCTGGCCCAGTGGCCGGTGGTGGGCTGGGAGAGCGAGGCGCCGGTCAACAAGCCCTATCTGGCCATCGGCAGCCAGGGTTCAGTCTATGTGACCCAGCCCGACTATCACCGCGTGGTCAAATTCAACGGCGGGGGCCAGGTGCTGGCGATGTGGGGCCAGTATGGCTCGAACGACCAGGGGCTGAGCACGCCGTCGGGCATTGCCGTGGACGCCGCCGGGTTCATCTACGTGGCCGACTCGGGCAACAACCGCGTGGTCAAGTACGCGCCGGTGAACTAGCGCGGGAGCGCGGGTTTCGAGGAAAACAAACGCCGCAGCGGCACTGACCGTTGCGGCGTTTCGCTTCCTCCGACCAACCAGAGCTCGTTGCACGGCGGGCGGGTGGACGACCAGATTCCCTGTAGGGGAGGGTCTCTGCGTTTGCGCAGCAGCGCAAACACCTTCGGCCCTCCCGCCCTGTCTGCAGCGACGGCCCTTGCGGCAGCAGCCAGTGGGTGGCTGTCAAAAGAAGCCGCAGGGGAGGGTCTCTGCGTTTGCGCAGCAGCGCAGACACCTTCGGCCCTTCCGCTCCCCCTGCTGGCATAGCCCCTGTGGCCGCCGTGAGGAGGTCCGGGCCAGGGCTCGTTTCAGTCTTCGGTTCGCCCTACGCCCCCGCCTGCGCTGCCTTTTCCTTCTCCGCCCGCTCGCGCAATTGCCCGCGCAGCGTGGCAATGTCTGTGGGCACCAGATAGGCCACCACGGCAAAGAAGAGCGCGCACAGTATCCAGGTGGAAATGCAGATCAGCAGGATGGCATTGCCCAGCGAAGAACGCACCGCGATCAACCCGGCCATCAACGGCGCCAGCGCTGCCCCGGCCGACTCGATAAAGTACTGCACCGACATGGCCGTGCTGCGCACCTCGGGCAGGGTGATGTCATACACCGTGCAGATGACGTTCGAGCTGGCCACCGGGATGAACAGGGCGGTCAGGCACAGCATGACCATGAACACGGTGGTGTTCTCCATCGGTACGCCCATCGTGACCCATAGCAGGATGGCACCGGCCAGCACAGCCACCATCGACACCAGCGCTCGCCCTCGCGGGGTGCGCTTGAAAGCCCAGTCGCCGGCTGCCCCGCCGACGAAATAGCCCACCGACAGCACAATCACCGCCGCGGCCATGGTGGTGAACACGCCCGCCTCAGAGTAGTGGCGCTCGACCTCCAAATAGCGGAAGAACCAGTAGGTGATCACGTTCCAGGGAAAGACGCCGAAAAAGCCCTGCACGAACAGCACCAGCAGCGTGCGCTTCTTGAACAGGCCCAGCGCCGTCTTCCAGTCAAAGTGGTACTGACCGATCTCGCTCAGCTCGGCCAGCTCCGGCTCGGACTTGCCGCGCGGCGCCTCGCGCACGCCAAACCAGATCACCGCTGCCAGCAGGATACCCAGCCCGCCGGTGAGGTAGTAGATTCCTCGCCAGCCGAGCGAAGCGCCCAGGAATAACCCCAGCAGCATGCCCAGCATGTAGCCAAAGGGCTGGGCAATCTGCAGCAGACCATAGACCCTGCCGCGCAGCCGGGGCTCGAAATAGTCGGCAATGAGGCTGTACAGCCCCGGATAGCTCGAGTCATCGATGCCTGTGGTGGCGCGCGTGGCCACAAACGCGCCATAGGTGGGTGCGATGGCACTGATCCAGGTGGTCGAGCCCCAGATGAACGAGGCGGCCGCCAGCAGCTTGCTGCGCGCGTAGCGGTCATACAGATAGCCCCAGATGGGGTACATCACTGCGCCCACGATGAGCGCACCCGTGACTACCGCGCCCATCTGCGCCTCGTTGATGTTGAAGGTGGCCATAATCTGCGAAGTCAGAGGACCGATGAGCAGCCGGTCGCATTGATGAAGCAGCATGAAGGCAAAAAACGTCAGGACGACAAACCATCTGTACCCGGATTGTGTTTTCACCTTCCCTCCACCGTCAGGACTCGAGATCGCGGCACAAACGCATCCTGGAGCGGCTGCCCAGGGTTTGCCGCCGTTGGGTTAGCTGCGAGCCGACAATCAGGGTTCGCGGCGCTTGTGCACCTAACGAAAGCGCTCTTCGGTCCACGGGTCGCCGTGGTTGTGATAGCCGCGCGTTTCCCAGAATCCGGGCACGTCGCGGCTGGTGAACTCGATGGCGGTGGGCCACTTGGCGCTCTTCCAGAAGTAGAGCCGCGGCACGACCAGCCGCACCGGGCCGCCGTGTGGCGCATCGATGGGCTGGCCATCGTGGTGGGTGGCCAGGAGCACGTCCGGCTCAAAGAAATCCTCCACCGTCAGGTTGGTGGTCCAGTTGCCCACGGCATGGATGATGACAAAGCGGGCCTCTGGCAGCAGGCCGCCTACCACGTCCTTGAGCGCCGCCGTGCTCACGCCCTGCCACAGGTTGTCCAGCCGAGACCAGGTGGTCACGCAGTGGATGTCCGAGAACACCTTGACCGTCGGCAGGGCCAGGAACTCGGGAAGGGAGAGCGTCTTTTCCTGCTGCACGAGGCCATAGAGGCGCAGGGCCCAGGCCGCCGGGTCGAGGCGCGGCACGGGGCCTTCGTGCAGCACTGGCCAGCGATCGGTGAGCCACTGGCCTGGCGGAACGCGGTTGGCACGCCGGGTGTCGGGACTGATGATCACGTCTGGGTCCACAGCAGGCTCCTTGGTGGAATTGGGTACAGCCGTAGTATAACCTGCGGCGGCCGTGTCGCCAACAACGGGAGTGGGCTCGCCTGTGGCGCCAGCCGGCCCGTTGGGTGCGCAAGAGGCGAGGGTGAGGCCGGCCGCGGCCCGCGCCGCCGCGATGAGAAAGGAGCGCCGGCTCGGCCTGGTCGCTGTCGGTGGTGTCTTGTTCATCCAATGACTCCTTGCTGCACGGTGACCGCGCCGGGTCGAACGCTGGTTCAGGACCGCTCCCGCGGCGCACCAGGCGCGTGATGGAGCACAGACAGGGTAACGACGGTTGCGGGGCGGTACTGCCTTACGACGGGCCGCCGCCACTGCGGGGAATTATACCACGGGCGGGAGACACTGCTCACCGCCCGTGGGAGGGACTGCTCTTCAGCCTGGTAAGGGCTAGCGCTCGGCCTGGATCACGCCGGCGGCCATCACGCCTGGCCCGGCGTGGCTGGCCAGAATCGCGCCCGTCTCGGCGATGGGAATGCTCTCCACGGGCACTCCGAGCCGCGCGGCGAGGGCCGCGGCAAAGGCCGGGGCAATGTCGGCCGAGCGGGTGTGGCACACCATGGCCGCCTCGACCGGCGTATGTTTCGCCAGTTCGTCGATGATCTGCCGGTGGCTTTTCTCGCGCGAGCGGGCCGCGCCGAGCAGCTTGAGCTGGCCGTCGCGGATCTCGAGCAGTGGCTTGATGGATAGCACCCTGACTACGCGCTCCAGCACCGGAATGATCTGGTCGGCGCGGCCGCCCCGGCGGAGGCTCTCGATGGTATCCAGCGCGATGACAAAGTGCGTCCTGGCGCGGATGCTCTCCAGCCGCTGCAGAATGGCTTCCATACTGGCGCCCTCCCTGGCCATCCGCGCGGCAGTGATTGCCTGGTAGGCCTGGGCCAGAGCCAGACTGAGCGTGTCAAACACGGTGACCTGCCCCGGAAAGTTCTGCGCGGCGAGCCAGGCCGAGTTGAACGTGCCGCTGTGCTTGCTGGTAATTGCCAGGCAGAGCACCTGCTGACCGGCCTCCACCAGTTGACGATAAACCTGCTCGTACAGCCCCGTTGGCGGCTGCGATGTGCCCGGACGGCCGCCGGCCTTGACCCTGGCCCAGTAGTCCTCGATGGACAGGTCCGAACTCGGAAAGGTCTCTGTGCCAAAGGTGACCATCAGCGGCACTACGTGGATGCCCAGCTCGGCGGTCTGCTGCGGCGTCAGATCCATGCCCGTGTCGGTGACAATGGCGATTTTGGACATAGCGGGTTGACCTCCTAAGATAATTGTGTAGATAACACGGTCTGTCGGCAGGGGATACGGGGCCGCTCCAGCCCCGCCGGCAGCCTGGAAGAGAGGCCCCCTTGCCCGAACTGCCGGACCTGGAAGTGATCTCTGACTACCTGCGGCGCGAGGTGGTGGGCGCCGAGGTTCAGCAGGTCGCCGTGCTCAAGCCCATCGTCCTGCGCAACCTGTACGGCGGCGCTCCACAGCGAGGTGCCGGTTCCCCTGTCACCGCGGTGGAGCGCCGGGGCAAGTTCCTGCTCCTGCCGCTGGCCTCTGGCGCCTTCTGGGTGGTGAACCCCATGCTGGCCGGCTACCTGCGCTATCACGCCACGAAGGAGCGAGTGCCGGGCCAACCGTTCCTGCGCCTGGTCCTCTCCAACGGCCACACCCTGGCCTATTATGATCGTGTCTTGATGGGCAAGGTCTACCTGACGCCGCGGCTCGACCTGGTGCCCGGGTTCGCCGAGCTGGGGCCGGAAGCGCTGGACCCGAGACTGACCCTGCCGGCCTTTGCCGGGCGCCTGAGCCATTACCACGGCGAGATCAAGGGCATTCTCACCAACCAGCAGTTCGTGGCCGGCATCGGCAACGCCTACGCCGACGAAATCCTGTTCTGCGCCGGCCTGTACCCGTTCCGCAAGCGCAAGACCCTCTGGCCGGCCGAAGTATCGCGCCTGTACGACTGTATGCACTCGGTGCTGACCGCGGCCATCGCCACGCTGCGGGAAAAGATGGGGCCGAACATCCACGAAGAACGGCGCGATTTCCTGGCCGTGCATGGCAAGGGCGGCTCGCCCTGCCCGCGCTGCGGTGCGACCATCTCCGAGATCCGCGCCCTTCAGCGCATCACGAGCTTTTGCCGCACCTGCCAGCCCGGCACGCTGATCCAGCAGTAGCCGCGAAGGTGTGGAATAGGTGGGCGAGACTTTTACTAGGCGAGGTTTGCCTGTCCGGCTGGGGAACGCTGTGACGCTCTTGCGCAGATCCGAGAAGCTCTGTCATAACTGCAACATGCTACTGCTGCTGGAATTGGTTCATAGTTCACGCCTGGCCGTCCGCCCCGCTTGACGGGGCTACCGTCGAGCGTGTCCGAATCCGGAGCGCTAAAGCGCCTCTGTGGACCACCGCAGAGACCTTCGGCAACTACAAACCAGGAGAGGAGCGCCAAGCGCCACTGCCCCATAGTGGAAAGACTATGGCCCTTGCACAGCGGTGCCAAGGCATCTGGCGACCACGAACCCATATTCCTTCCACAGTGAGAGTGTGGAAAAACCGCCTGAGGAACACGAACACAGTCAGGGCATGCTGTTCGAGCGGGATTAGGTTCGTAGTTGCGCTTCAGCGCTCCCCATCCGGACAGGCTGAAGCCTGTACTACGAACCTTTCCGCGTTCGTACTCGGCGATCTCCCGTCTGCCGTTGCACGTCGCCCACATATTCCACACTCTCACAGTCTCGCTTGCCGCGGCGCGCGCCGCGAGCTATAATACCCGCAGGTCTGGGAAAGGAAGGTAGCGCAGTATGAAGGGTAACCTCTGGCGAGTCCTGGCCGGCCTTCTGATCATCCTCGTCGGCATCCTCCTCCTCGTTCAGCAACTGGGCAAGATCGACCTCAGCGGCGATTTCTGGGGCATTGCCTTCATGCTGGGCGGGGGTGTGATCTTTCTCACCCTCTGGCTGAGCGAGCGCGCTCAGTGGTGGCCGCTCATTCCGGGCGGCATCCTGGCCTCGTGGGGCGTGGCCGCTCTCCTGGGCAAGCTGGGACTCTCGGCCACGCTGGTCAGTCTGGTGGGCATGTTTGGCAGTGCCGCGGGCTTCCTGGCCATCTACTGGATGGACCGCAAGGAGAACTGGTGGGCGCTGATCCCCGCCGGGGTCTTTGTGCTGGTCGGCATTGCTTCCGTCATCGGCACCGCGGTGGGCGAGGACTGGACCGGTTCCTTTGTCCTGTGGGGCATCGCCGCGGTGTTCGCGGTGCTCTATCTGCGCGACCGCAGCCAGTTCTGGCCGCTCATTCCGGCGGGGGTGCTGGCGGTGGTGGGGTTCGGCGTCTCGCCCCTGGCCACATCGGCCTGGTTCCTGTTCCCGACCCTGCTGATCGTCGCCGGGGTGTTGCTCGTCGTGCGCACGCTCTTCCGGCGCACCTAGGGCGAAGGGGGGCGGAATGGGACGGCGTCAACTGCAGCGGACTCTGGTCTGGCTGGCCGTGCTGGCCATCGTGTGGGGCGTGCTCAACGGCCAGGCGCTGACCACGTGGCTCAACGCCACGCTGCTCTGACTGTCCTGCATCGGGCTCCAGTAGGAGCCCTCTGAAGCACGGCCGCGAGGATTGCTGCGCTGATGACCCAACGACTCATTGACTTGCTGCTCCGCGCCAGACGGCGCCGGGTGCAGGCCCTGTCCTTCCTGCTGATGAACTCGTATTTCCTGCAAGGATTGAAGTCCCTGCCCTGCCCCGGGATGAACTGCTACGCCTGTCCGGCGGCCAACCTGGCCTGCCCCATCGGCACCCTGCAGCATTTCGTGATCATCCGCGAGATCCCGGCCTACACCCTGGGCGTGCTGAGCCTCATCGGCCTGGCAGTGGGGCGGCTGGCCTGCGGCTGGGCCTGCCCCTTTGGCTGGCTGCAAGAGCTGCTCTACGGCCTGCGTCATCGCTTTGCCGTGCCGGGCTGGCGCGTGAGCGAGCGCTGGCGCTGGCTGCCCTACGCCTTTCTGGTGCTGCTGGTGGTTATCGTCCCCCTTCTCACCTATGAGCCGTGGTTCAGCAAACTGTGCCCGGTGGGCACGCTCGAGGCGGGCATTCCCTGGCTGCTGCTCGACGCGGAGCTGCGGGCGCAGGCCGGATGGCTCTTCCTGCTCAAGCTGGGGATTCTGGTGGCGTTCCTGGTGTGGATGGTGGCCACGCCGCGGCCCTTCTGCCGCTTTGTCTGTCCGCTGGGAGCCATCTGGTCGCCGTTCAACCGCATCAGCCAGCTCCGGCTGGCCGTCGACCAGCAGCGCTGCACGAGCTGCGGGGCCTGTCAGCGGGTCTGCCCGGTGGACATTGCCATCCACGAAAACCCGGAGTCGATGCGCTGCGTGCGCTGCCTGGAATGCGTGCGGGCCTGCCCGGAGCAGGCCATCAGCGTGGCGGGGCGTTCCTAGCCTTCACCCCCGGCTTGCTGCGCCGGGTTGCTGCGCTGACCTACTGGGTCGCGGCGCTGGGTCGCTGCGCTGACCCGTTGGGTCGCTACGCTGACCCGTTGGGTCGCTACGCTGACAATCTTGCTGGCCAGCATCCCGCCGAGCACGGCATAGTCTTCGGTGGGCAGGTAGTGGCCGGCGGCGCCATCAAAGACCACGTTGCCGGTGGCAGGGAACTCGTCATCGCCCAGGTGGAGGATGACGGCCATCGCTACGCGCGGCAGGATCTGAAAACGGTAGGCGGCGTCGCCAAAGCGGATGGCTTCGCCCTTGAGTGCGCGGCAGGCAGAGACGAATCCATCCAGGTCGTGGCCCAAGACCCGGGCTACTCGCACCGGCGAGCGGCCCTGAAAAGCGGCGTCATAGATGCGGCCGTCTGGCAGCTCGCGGAACGAGATCCAGTGGTCGGCAGGCGGGGTCCCATCAGCGTGGATGAGATAGTGCAAGAGCAGGATCTGGGTCGAGACATCTGGTTCGCTCGCGCTCGCGGTGCGGACCTGGGCGTCGGGGAAGGCGATGGCGTACTCGCTCCCAAAGAACGTCAGGTCAAAGCGCCCCTGCGGCTGAGCGGTGTAGGAGCAGCCGGCCAGGTAAGCGGCGCGGAACGGGTCGAGCCGCCGCAGATCCCCTCTGGCTCGCTGCAAAGCATCCTGATAGGTGTCTTCTCTGGTGCGCGGCATCTGGCCTCCTCGCGTATCCATAGACCTGCGGTGACGTCATTATGGGCAGCAGGATCATTATATGCCACCTCACCCTGCTCATCCAAAGCTGCTTGCCGACCGTGGACCGGTGTTGCCGCCTGCGCCTCGCGACATAACGGGACGCGAGGAGCGGCCCTGGTCACGTTTGCGGTTCCACATTCTGTTGACAAAACGGCGCTTTCGTGGTAAGATGGCCCGTAAGCACATAGATGAGCCTCACGCGCTGGTGCCGTCCAGTTCGGTACTCTGCATAGGGAGGATAGAAATGCCCAAGGCACTCCGACTCGTAGTGGCGTTGAGCGTTACTATTGTGTTGCTGGTCGCTCTTGGCGGCCTGGCAATGGGAGCAAGTCCGGCCAGCCAGGCCAGTTCCACGGCCCTGGCGGTGACCACGCAGGCTCAGGTGGGCGATCCTGCTGCCGTCGATCCCAAGACCGGCAAGCTCCCCGAAGACCCGCCCTACACCAAAGCCGAGGATATCTTCAATCCTCAGCTTGCCCAGGCCCCGGTCAAGGACTCGGTGACGTGGAACCCTGTGTTCATGTCCGAGTTCGAAACAACGGAGGATCCAAACGGCGCGGTCGGCCTGTACAACCAGATCTATGCCGGATCCCGCAATGCTACGGAAAAGGTCTTTTTCCGTATGTGGTATGAACCGTGGCACTGGGACAAAGACTGGAATGCCAACGGCACCCTCGACCTTATTCCCGAGCTGCAGATACCCTACACCCTGACCAAGGGCACCAAGTACGACGAGTGGTATCCGGCGATCATGCAGGAATTCACCTACATGTTGCTGGAAGCCAAGACCGTGGCCGAAGAGCCTTTGCCTCTGGCTGGTCCCGTCGACCGGTCGCAGGGGGGCGTCAGCTTTGTTTTCCCGGTGGGTATAGAGGGCTTTCCCGCCCCGGATCCTGCCGGCAACGGCCTGAACACTTTCGATGCCGACCTGGACCAGGTGCCGGACATCGTCCACGTGGAAAGCGAAGTCACCCTCTTTGAGCTGACCAAGATCGCCGCTGATTTCAACGGCAACGGTCTCATCGACAACCTGGACGCCGATTCGGTCGCGCTGAATGGCAACGAGTGGCCGGTGTTCCGTCTGGACAGCAAGTCGCTGGGGACAGGCCAAGGCGACACCCAGGAACTTCAGTTCCTTGATCACTACATCAAGGTGCTCCAGGTCTTTGACGACAGCGTGCTGCTGGAAATCTGGTACACCGGTGACCTGCTGCCGGCGCGGCTGGGCAACATAACGCTGTACACTGGCGACATGGTGCTGGCTGGCCGCAATGGCCCCGGCCAGCGCATCAAGGCAGTGGCCAACGGCGGCAGCGGCACCAATATGTGCCATTTCCCCACCGGCCCGTGGTTCGCCTGGCTGGAAAGCATCGACACCGCGGAAGACACAGCCAGAATCGTGGTGGGTCGCGCACTGGGCGCCACGCACACTGCGATGGAAGAAAGCCCGGGCCAGGCGGACCTCTTCCCTGGCGACCCCTGGTTCTTGAAGCGGTTCTACGTCGACGGCCACGAGTACAACGTGGTCGCTGTTCAGACCGAGAACGGCGCTCCAACTACCGTGCCGCATGTCTGCACCCTCGATGCCAACGAGGACCGGGAGGTGGACTATACCCTCTATCCGCCGCCGCATGACCCCAGCTTTTTCAAGTTCATCACCATCCGCACGCCAATCCCCAAGGTGAGCGACCATATGGATCCGCCGCCGGAGGGCGGCTACCTGATCGAACAGCACTCGGTACGTCTGCAGGCCTACCGGCCGCACGACCCGCTGTCGGTGCTGCCGCCGTTCAACGACATTCACTATGTGCTGCTGGACGTGCAGGTGACGGACGGGGTCGACTGCGATGAGAAAGATGTCGCCTACATCGGCAAGCTGGTTGGACCGGTGGACCCGGTAGGCGACGATTACTACTACATCGAAGAAGACAAGAACTGGCAGCTCCTGGGCGAGCTGAAGGAAAAGTACGGTGAGCATGCCGGCGACGAGTTCTGGTATGTGGAGCAGTTCCACACCAGACCGTGGGAATACACCGAGTTCGTGTTGCCCAACATCAGCCCCGCTACCACCGGCATCACCGATCCTGACCTCTACCTGATGACCAGCTCCTGGCTGGCCAGGCAGAGTGAGTACCTGCTGTGGACCAAAGACGAAAAGACACCCCAGGCCTATAACCTGGTCTGGGACAAAGACGAAGGGTGCTGGATCCGCAAAGAGAACGTCAGCACCATGCCGAAGGATTGGAAGCCCAGAGTCAAGTTCTGGTACGATCCCGACCTGCTGGAGTACCCCTGGAAGTACAAGAGCGAGATGGGCGTCCGCATCTTTGGTGAGGCCGACATCGGGCCTGGCGACCCGAAGGTGAAGGACCCCAAGGCCCCCGAGTATCCGGTTGAGGTCTGGCCCTACACCGATCCCTGGGCGCCTTTCAACCCGCAGCTCGAACAGGCGCCGCGCAAGGATTCGCTGACCTTTAACCCGGCCTATATGGACAAGTACAACTATGCTCCGGGTGACGAAAACGGAGTGCTGGGCCTCTACGAACAGATCTCGATTCGCGAGCACGACGCCAGGGAAAAGGTCTTTTTCCGCATGTGGTATGAGCCGGCCTATCTGGACAAGATTCTGACCGTCAGCCCCAAGGCGCCCTTCACCGTCACCACCTGGTACGAATTCCCGGCCCTGATGCAGGAATTCACCTACATGTACCTCGACACGATGAACCAACCGGCCCACGCGCAGCCTGGCACGAGCCGGCTGGTGTTCCCCATGGCTACCGGCGAGGCGGACCTGCCGATGCCGGTCGGGCCGGGCTGGGCTGGACCGATACCCAGCGCCGGCGCCGGGCTGACCTCCTTCGATGCCAATTTTGATGGCCAGCGGGACATTGTCCACCTGCACAGCGAGCGGTCGCTGAACAAACTGACCAACGTCAACGCCGACTTTAATGGCGATGGCATGCTCAACGAGCTGGACAAGGACGGGAAGCCGCTTTCCGGCGACGAAATGGTCGTGTTCGCTCTGGAGGAGATGGTCCTGCGCCGCGGGCAGAGCGTTCAGTTCCTGGATCATCTCATCACTCTGGAAAACGTGATCCCTGGTTCGGCCGAGTTCCAGTTCTGGTACACCGGCGGCGGGCTGCACCTCGTGTCCCCTGGCCTGTACTCGCATCACCCGGACAAGATCGGCACTCCGCTGCTGGTGGGCGTCAACCGAATGGCTCTGGCCAACAAGTCCACCCGGTCGCTGCTGCCCACCACGGGCAACCTCGGGCGCACCGACGGCGCCTGGTTCGTCTTTGTGAACGCGGTCAACAGCCGGCCCGCTGACCCGGCAAATGAGAGCGTTGTCGTGACCGTGGGCCGCGCCCTGGGCGCGACCCACAGCGCCATCGACAACGGCAGCGGCGGACACGACCTCAAACCGGGCGATCCCTGGTATCTGAAGCGCTTCTTTGTCGACGGGCACGAGTACAACGTGGTTGCTCTGCACATTGTGCCAGCCACCTATCGTAACCCCGGCGACGAGCTGTACGAGTTCAAATACATCACCATCCGCACACCGGTGCCCAAGGTTGACTTTATCAACTATGAAGACTCGATCAAGCTAGAAGTCTACTACCCGGTCACCGGTACGGACATCTCGGTGCTGCCGCCGTTCAACATGGCTCACACCGAGGTCGAGGACGTACAGGCGCTCGACGAAAAGACCCCGGTGAGTTGCCCGGCCAACTGCGTGACGCAGACCTTTACCTTTGCCAACAAAGATCTGCTCAATGCCGACTGCCACGGACGGCTCTTCCCGATGGTTATCCCGCCGCTGACGATTCACATAATGACCGAGACGGTGGAAACGCAATTCTCCGGTGAGCTGAAGGAAAAGTACAACGACAACTCGGGCGTCGAGCTGTGGCAAACCGAGCAGTTCCACACCGTTCCCGATCACTACACCACGGTGCTCCTCGACCACTATCAGATGCCAGACGGCTACCGGTGGCTCACGCTCCTGACGAGCGACTGGGAGTCCGAGCAGAGTCGCCTGTTCCTCTACGGCTGCGACGATATCACCCAGAACAACCTGCATAGCTGGCATCCGGGAATCCCGGCAACGAACCTGACCATTACCGGGACGAAGCAAACCTTCTTCCAGGCGACAGAGAACGCCACCACCAGGGTCAAGTTCCTCTACGACCCGTTGGAGAGAGAAGACCTCTACGTCAACCGATTGCCCGGGGACGGTGATACGCGCACGACGCTGCGCGTCTACGGCGACGGCCTGCACAGCGTGCGCAAGGCGCCTGTGCCCGCGGCGCCGCCCACACCGACTCCAACCGCCACGGCGACGGTCGCGCCTTCGCCGACACCCACACAGACTTCCATCCCGGGCGGCACGGGCGTCATCACCGGCACCGTCCGGCTGCAGGGCCGCCTCGACCACAGCGGCGTGCTCATCAACGCCGGCGGACGCACCGCCGTCTCGGCGGCCGACGGCAAGTTCACCATCGGCGGGCTCGGACCCGGCAGCTATCTGGTGCGCGCCACAGCCCCTGGGTATCTCTATGCCGACAAGCCGGGCGTGGCCGTGGTCAACGGCGCGGTCACCGGCCTGGCGCCGGTGATGCTCATCGGCGGCGACTGCGACGGCAACTGCAAGATCAACCTGTTCGACCTGGTGCTGGTGGCCATCAACTATGGCTCGCAGCCCCCAACCGATGCCCGCGCCGACGTCAATGGCAACGGCAAGGTCGATATCTATGACCTGGTGCTGGTGGGCGCCAATATGGACAAGCAGTGCCCCGGCGGCTGGGTGGCTCCGGCCAGTGCCAGCGCGCTGTCGCTCGACCCGGCCTTCCTTGAGGTCGAGCCCACCTACAGCAAGGTGAAGCAGAACGACGTGTTCACGGTCACTCTGGCCCTCGACCAGGCCAGCGGTGTCTACGGCGTCGATGTCCAGCTCAGCTTTGCCGCCTCGGTGCTCGAGGTGGTCGATGCCGATCCGTTCAAGGAAGGCGTGCAGGTCGTGCACGGCTCCTTCCCGGATCCGGTTCTGGGCAGCGTGGCCGAGGATGAGGCCGACAACGAGGCTGGCACGGTCCGCTACGCGATGACCCTGCTCAACCCGGCACAGCCCGCCTCCGGCCAGGGCGACGTGTTCCACATCGTCTTCCGCGCCAAGGCCGATGGCTTTAGCAAGCTGACCATCACGTCCGCGGCACTGGTCGACAAGAATGCCCAGTCCCTGCCGGTGATCAAGTACGATGGCTCGGTGCAAGTCGCGCCCAAGTCGGTCTATATGCCGCTGGGCGTCAAGAGCGAACCACGGTAAATCTGATCCTGTTTGGCCATATCTGGCTCAAGGAGGGGGTTGTATGTTGAAGAGAACGGTCGTCACTATCCTGCTGGCGTTGGCGCTGGTGTTGACCCTGGTTCCCGCTGCCCTGGCTCAGGGGACCATCGTGCTGGTCAGCCCGCCTTCCCAGTCCGTGAATCAGAACGCCACGGTCACGGTCGAAGTCAAGATCGACTCGGTCACCGACCTGTATGGCGTTGACCTGCGTCTGACCTTTGACGCGGCCAAGCTGGAGGCACTCGATGCCAATACCAGCCTCAGCGGTGTGCAGGTCGAGCAGGGCACGTTTATGAACCCGGCGCAGGGCTTTATGGCCATGAACCTGGTGGACAACACCACTGGCACGGTGCAGTACGCCTTTGCGCTGCTGTCGCCGGCTCCGGCGGTCACTGGCTCGGGCACGCTGATCCGCATGACCTTCCGCGCCAAGGCAGCTGGCAATGCGCTGGTGACCCTGAACTCGGCCACCCTCTCCAACAACCAGGCCCTGCCTATCACGTCGACCCTGGCCAACGGCTCGATCACCATCGTACCCGTGGTCAGCCCGACCGCCGCCCCGACGGCGGCTCCTACCGCTGTGCCGGGCACCGGCACCACCTACGTGGTCAAGTGGGGTGACACGCTCTACTCCATCGCCCGGCACTTTGGCGTGACGGTGAATGCCATCGTGGCGGCCAACGGCCTGACCAACCCGAACTATATCCGCGTTGGCCAGACGCTGATCATCCCTGGCGTCGTGCCGGGACCCACGCCTGTGCCTCCGCCGCCATCGGGCAGCTATGTGGTTCTACCTGGCGACACGCTCTATCGCATCGCGGCCAAGTTCCATGTGACGGTCGATGCCATCGTGGCGCTGAACAAGATCGCCAACCCGAACTATATCCGCGCCGGCCAGGTCCTCTTGATCCCGACCGGCGGCACGCCGCCTGTGCCTCCGTCCAAGACCCACGTCGTCGTGGCCGGCGACACGGTGTATGGCATCGCGGCCAAGTACGGAGTGTCCTACTGGGCAATCGTCACGCTGAACAATCTGGCCAACCCGAACCTGATCTTTGTCGGCCAGACGCTGCTGATCCCCTAGTCCGTGCCTCAACAGGGCCAGGCATCGCCCGCAGCGGTGCCTGGCCCTTTGCCCTGTCTGGCACCTGAGCCCGAGGGGCAGCACACCATGCGGGTGGCTATGGATAATCCTTCTGGCTGCTGCGCCCCTCTCCCGCCGTCTCCCGTGAACCGCCAACACGGACGTTTTCTCTGCGCCGTGGCCGTATTCCTGTTTCTTTGCCTGGCGCTGGTCCGCGCTGGTTCGGGCCATGCCCTGGCAACCCGCGTCTACCTGGCGCCCGACTCGACCATCCTCGAGCCAGGGCGGACCCTTACGGTGGAAATCCGCATCGAGGGCGTGAGCAGCCTCTACGGCGTGGACCTTTCGCTGGGTTTCAACCCGGAGACGCTGGCCGTGCTCGACGGGGACGGCAACAGCCCGGACGCGCCGCAGATCCTGCCCGGCGGCTTTCTCAACCTGACCCAGGCCTTTACCGCCACCAACCAGGTGGACAATGCTGCTGGCACAGTGCGCTTTTTGCAGGCCCTCCTCTACCCCGCCCCGCCGGCCAGTGGCAGCGGCGTGCTGGCCCGGGTAACCTTCCGCGCCCTGTCGCCAGGCAACAGCCTGCTGCTGCTGGATGCGGCTCTGGCCAACAACGTGGCCGAGCCCATACCGGCGGCCATCAGCGGCGGCCAGATTCTGGTGCTCTCCGCCGAGCCTACGGCCACGCGCACCCCAACCAGAACACCCACGCCAAGCGTCACTCGCACCCTGGCGCCGACCGCCACGCCGACTTTCACGCCCACGAGCACGGCCACCACGGGCCCCAGCCGAACGCCCACCGCCTCACCGACGTGGCTCCCTGGCGGGCTGCGGCTGTATCTGCCGCTCGTGTCGCGCCAGTTTGCTCTGCCCACCCCCACGCCTACCATCTCGCCAAGCGCGACGCCAACCCCCACGCTCGGGCCCACGCACACGGCGACGTACACCCCGACACTGGGGCCCACGCGCACAGCGACGCCCGGGGCCACGGCCACATCGTTTCACCTGCAGCTCGTGGCCAACCCTGGCTTTGAGAGCGACACCGACTGGCTGCGCCTCGGCGGCGCTCCGCCGGTCTATTCCACTACCTATGCCCGCAGTGGCAGCCGGTCGATGCACCTGGGCATCGATGCCGCGTACGTGGGCCGAGTGTGGTCGTCGGTCCAGCAGACCATCCAGCTTCCAGCGGACCTTTCGGCCGCGGAACTGCGCCTGTACTTCTTTCCCACCGGCTGGCCCTTTGACGACGACGAGCTCTACCTCTATGTGCGCCGCGCCAGCGACAGCGTGGTGCTGACCAGCCAGCGCTGGATGGAATGGCAGCAGGCCTGGCACCTGCACACGGTGAACCTGACGCCCTATGCCGGCGAGCGCATCGTGCTGCAGATAGGGCTGTACAACGACGGTCAGGGCGTCACCACGGTCTACCTGGACGATGTCGAGCTGTGGGTTACCGGCCCCGAATGAGCGGCAAAAACCCTTGACAAGCCCTACAAAACATGCTATACCAGATTAGCTTGCGGACCAACATGTTGAGGAGTGTGGGTTGAAACCAGCGGTTGTTTCTGTTGTCGGCCGGGGCAATGTGGGCAAGACCACCTTTCTGGTCAATCTGGTGGTAGAGCTCAAGAAGCGCGGCTATCGCGTGGCCACCATCAAGCACTATGAGCATGACTTTCAGACGGACCAGCCAGGCAAGGATAGCTGGCGGCTCACCGCGGCGGGCAGCGATGTTTCCATCATTGCCGCCCCCGAGAAGCTGGCCATGGTGCGGCGCCTGAAGGAAGAGCTGACCCTCGACGAGATCATCGCCACGCTGCCCGAGATGGACATCATCCTCACCGAAGGCTACAAGCAGGACAAGAAACCCAAGATCGAGGTGGTGCGCCAGGCCGTGACCAGCGAGTTGATCTTTCATCCCCCCGAGCTGGTGGCTGTGGTCTCGGACCTGGCGCTGGACGCTGGCGTTCCGCGCTTTGCGCTCGATGACGCGGCCGGCGTGGCGACGTTCGTCGAGCACCATTACATCAAGCACCAGGCGTCCTGACCGGACGCAGAAGGAGGTTCTCGGGCTATGCCCAGGGTCGTGTGCTGGCAAACGGACTGTCTCTACAATGCCAACGGCAAGTGCCGCGCGGTAGAGATCGAATACGATCCCTCCGACGGCTGTCTGACGATGGAGCCGCGCTCCGGTGCCGATGAGCCGGAAGACGAAGACAGCGAGCGCTGGGATCGCCGTGGCATGCACGTGCTTGAGGATGAGGAATAGCCAGCGCCGACTGGCATTTGCATTCTGCCCGGAACTGCAGTAATATCGTCTCTGCCTCCTGGTGGACGTAGCTCAATGGCAGAGTACTGGTCTGTGGAACCAGGTGTTGCGGGTTCGAGTCCCGTCGTCCACCCCAGGTGTGTTCCAGAGAGCGTCCAGCACCATCGCTGGCGCTCTTGTTTGTTCATAGGAGGGTCGCTATGAACCGCGTCGAGCCCCGCTTGCCCAAAGGAATGCGCGATGTGCTGCCGCAGCAGATGGTGCTGCGCCGGCACGTGCTGTCGCTCCTCGAAGAGGTGTTCGCCGAGTTCGGCTTTGAGCCGCTGATTACCCCGGCCGTTGAGCTGCAGGAGATCCTCTCCGGCAAGGGCGGCTCCGAGTCGGAAAAGCTGATGTTCAACGTGGAGCACGAGGGTGGCAAGGAGCAGCTCGCCCTGCGCTTTGACCTGACGGTACCGCTCAGCCGGGTGGTGGGTCAGTATCCTGACCTGCCCAAGCCTTTCCGGCGCTATCAGATCGCGCCGGTGTGGCGCGCTGAGCGCCCGCAAAAGGGCCGCTACCGCGAGTTCTACCAGTGCGATGCCGACGTCGTGGGCACGGCCAGCATGGTGGCCGATGCCGAGATCATCGCCATGATCTACACGGCCCTGCGCCGCCTGGGGTTTGAGCAGTTTGTCACGCTCATCAACGACCGCAAGCTCCTGGCTGGCCTGGGTGCCTTCTCCGGTGTGCCGGCCGATCAAGTGCATCTGCTGCATCGCGCTATCGACAAGCTGGACAAGGTAGGCATTGATGGCGTGCGCGAGGAGCTGGCCAAAGCCGGGGTGGCTCGGCCAACGGTAGACCGGTTGCTGCAGATCCTGCGTCCCGCCGGTGGCGCGCCGCCGGACCTGGCTGCTCTGCGCTGCGAATTGAAAGACTATCCCGAAGCGGTCGAAGGCATCGACGAGCTGCAGGAGCTGGTGAGCTACCTGCCGGCCCTGGGAGTTGATCCTTCCTGCTACCGCATCGAGCTGTCGATGGTGCGCGGGCTGGATTACTACACCGGTCCCATCTATGAAACGGTCGTCGAAAAGCCGCGCATCGGCAGCATCACCGGCGGCGGCCGCTATGATGGCCTGGTCGGCCGCTTTGCCAATCGGCCTTACCCGGCCACGGGAACCACCATCGGCATCGAGCGCATCCTGGACGTGATCGAAGAGCTGCAGATGTTCCCCCGGCTGCTTGGCCAGACGTCGGTGCAGGTGCTGGTGGCAGTGTTTGGCGAGTTGGTGCAGGAATCGCTGCGGCTGCTCACCGAGCTGCGCACCGCGGGCCTGCGCTGCGAGTTGTACGATGGGGCTGATCCCATTGGCACGCAGATCCGCTATGCGCTCAAGAAGGGCATTCCCTACGTAGTGATCGCCGGGCCGGATGAGCTGGCTGCCGGCACGGTAGCCGTCCGTGACCTGGGCTCGCGCGAGCAGACGCTGGTCGAGCGGGCGGCTCTGGCCTCCCGGCTGCGCGAAAGCCTCACCGCGGCCGGTCGCTGACAATGGAGGTTCGCTCTTGACGTCCTATCCCAACATCGACTCACTCGAGCGCGCGCTCGGCCTGCACTTTCGCGACCCCAATCTCCTTCTGGCAGCTCTGACCCACTCGTCGTACGTGAATGAGGACCCGGCCTGCACCTGGGGCGACAATGAGCGGCTCGAGTTCCTGGGCGATGCCGTGGGCGACTTTATCGCGGCGGATCTGCTCTACAACCGTTTCCCCGACTGGGAAGAAGGGGAACTCACGGCGCTGCGGGCAGCGATGGTGCGCGCCGATACCCTGGCCCAGTTCGCCGTCGAGCTGGGTCTGGGAGCTCACCTGCGCCTCGGAAAAGGCGAGGAGCATAGCGGCGGCCGCAACCGTCCCGCTCTGCTGGGCGATGCCTTTGAGGCGCTGGTGGGCGCGGTGTACCTGGAAGGGGGAATGGAGGCCGCGGCGGCCTTCTTGCTGCCTTTCCTGTGCGGCTTCTTGGACAGCCGCAACAGCCTGCTCCGGCGCGATGCCAAGAGCCGCCTCCAGGAGTGGGCTCAGGCCAACTACAAGTCCACTCCTTCCTACGCCATCGTGGAAGAATCCGGCCCCGACCACGCCAGGGTTTTTACCGTCGAGGTGCTCGTCCGCGGTGAGCCTCGCGGCCGCGGCACGGGCCGCACCAAGCAAGCCGCGGAGCAGGCCGCCGCTCAGGACGCACTGGACACCTGCCCCGGCACGGCCAGCCGACGCCTGGGCTCCGTGCGTCAGGGACCGGCGGCGCCTCTCTAGCCTCGCACCACGCGGTTGCGCAGCACCCCCAGCCCCTCCACCGTGCACTCGACCAGGTCGCCCACGTTCAGCGGGGCGATGCCCTCCGGCGTGCCGGTGGCGATCACATCCCCCGGCTCCAGCGTCATATAGCCGCTGATCGTGGCGATCAGCCGTGGGACCTGGAACATCATCATCGCGGTGTTGGACTTTTGCCGCACCTCGCCGTTGACGCTCAGACTGATGTCCAATCGGTGCGGATCCTCAATCTCGTCGGTGAGCACCAGATAGGGGCCCATTGGGCAGAAGGTGTCCATGCTCTTGGAGCGGAACCAGGGCAGTTTCTTCTCGATGTCGGCCCGCTGCACGTCGCGCGCGGTCACGTCGTTGAGCACGGTGTAGCCAGCCACAACCTCCATTGCCTTGGCCTCGCTGACGTGGCTGGCCTGGCAGCCAATGACCACGGCCAACTCGACCTCGGGATCCAGCCGCTTGACTCCCTCGGGGTAGACGATGTCGTCCGTCGGCCCGATCACCGAGGAGGGCGCTTTGGCAAAGAGCACCGGCTCCTGCGGCACTTCGTTGCCGGCCTCTCTGGCGTGGGCGGCATAGTTGCGGCCCAGGGCCACGATCTTGGACGGGCGGGTAACAGGCGCGAGCAGCCGCGTGGGAGGCACCCAGGCGTAGGTTCTGGTCCCGGCCTTGCCCGACATCTCGTCGAACCAGTCGTGGGCGTCATCAACCAGGTCGGGATGGTTCTCCAGCAGGTCCAGCAGCGTGGGCCGTGGGCGCTCGTACATCCAGCCAAAGTCGTCCACGTGACGCGCCAGGTAGGCGCTCAGGTTGAACCACACGTCACCCTGTCCCAGCCCGATGCGCGGGCCAGAATCGGTCCAGGCGTTGCACAAGCGCATGTTTGTCCCCCCTTGTTCGGTCGTGCCTCGTTTGTATCACGGCCGGGGAGCTTTGTCAAGTACGGCTATCACCACGATGCGGTATAATGCCTGGCCAAACCACACTGAGGAGGCGACGAATGTCCAAACGTATCGTCCGCGCGCCGCGAGGCACTCAGATCACCTGCCGGGGCTGGCAGCAGGAAGCGGCCATGCGTATGCTGATGAACAACCTCGACCCGGAGGTGGCCGAAAAGCCCGACGAGCTGATCGTCTATGGCGGGCGGGGCAAGGCCGCGCGCAACTGGGCCTGCTTCGATGCCATCGTCTCGTCGCTGAAGAACCTGGCCAACGACGAGACCTTGCTGGTGCAGTCGGGCAAGCCGGTGGGCATCTTTCGCACCTATCCCGACGCCCCGCGCGTGCTCATCGCCAACTCGAACCTGGTGGGCAAGTGGGCCACACAGGAGTACTTTGACCAGCTCGACGCCCAGGGTCTGATGATGTACGGCCAGATGACCGCCGGAAGCTGGATCTACATCGGCACCCAGGGCATCCTCCAGGGCACCTACGAGACCCTCGCTGCGGCCGCGCAGCAGCACTTTCAGTCCAGCCTGAAGGGCAAGTTCGTGCTCACTGCTGGCCTGGGAGGAATGGGCGGAGCTCAGCCGCTGGCGGTGACTATGAACGAGGGCGTGGCCCTGGTGGTGGAGGTGGATCCGGCCCGCGCGCAGCGCCGCCTGGCCACGCGCTATGTCGATGCCGTGGTCGACAACCTCGAAGAGGCAATGACCCTGGTCGATGACGCGCTCAAGGCCCAGAAACCCCTCTCGGTGGGCCTCATCGCCAACGCCGCCGACGTCTTTCCCGAGCTGGTCACGCGCGGCATCACCCCGGACATTGTCACCGACCAGACCTCGGCGCACGACCCGCTCAACTATGTGCCCAATGGCCTGTCGCTGGCCGCAGCCGATGAGCTGCGCCGCAGCGACCCCGCCGAGTACACGCGGCGCTCGATGGCCTCGATGGCCGCGCACGTAACGGCCATGCTCGAGATGCAGCGCAAGGGCGCCATCGTCTTTGACTATGGCAACAACCTGCGCCAGCGCGCCTTTGATGCCGGCGTGAAGGATGCCTTCAACTACCCCGGCTTTGTGCCGGCCTACATTCGGCCCCTGTTCTGCTGGGGCAAAGGGCCCTTCCGCTGGGTGGCCCTCTCCGGTGACCCGAAGGACATCCACGTGACCGATGAAGTGGTGACGCGCGAGTTTGCCTACGACGAGCACCTGGTGCGCTGGATCAAGATGGCCCACGAGCGTGTGGCCTTCCAGGGCCTGCCTTCGCGCATTTGCTGGCTGGGCTATGGGGAGCGGGCCCGCTTTGGCCTGCTGATCAACGACCTGATCGCCAAAGGCAAGATCTCGGCCCCCATCGTCATCGGCCGCGACCATCTGGACGCTGGTTCTGTGGCCAGCCCGCGCCGCGAGACAGAGAGCATGCGCGATGGGTCTGATGCCGTGGCCGACTGGCCCATCCTCAATGCCCTGCTCAACGCCGTGGGCGGTGCGACCTGGGTTAGTTTCCACCATGGGGGGGGAGTGGGCATTGGTTATTCGCTCCACGCCGGTCAGGTGATCGTGGCCGACGGCACGCCCGAGGCGGCGCGGCGGCTGGAGCGCGTGCTGACCTACGACCCGGGTATGGGCGTCATTCGCCACGTCGACGCCGGCTATCCCGAGGCACTGGAAGCGGCCAAACACCACGGCATCAAGATTCCCACGAGGCCGGACCTGTGCTGAGCGCTGACTGGCCGCAGAGGAGACCCCCGGGCTGAACCGTCTGGCTGAATTGGCCGCGCGGCGGCACGGCTCATTCGGCGCTGCCGCCGTGGGGCGGCATTGTTGTGCGCCGTGAAGGAGTAGATGCCACATGGATGCGGGCAAAGACAAGCGCCTGCTGGAGCTTGATGCTGGGCGAGTAATCGAAGAACTGCAAGCGAACCTGGAGCGCGGCCTTGCCAGCGCGGAGGCAGAGGCACGCCTCAAAAAGTACGGTTTCAATGAAGTAGTTGCCGCGCGCGACAATCCCCTGCTCCGCTTTGCGCTCAAGTTTTGGGGCCTCTCGGCCTGGATGTTGGAGCTGATCCTCATTCTCTCGTTCATTCTCCGCAAGTATGCCGACATCTATGTCGTTGGCGCGCTGCTGGTGGTCAATGCCGTGATGAGTTTCGCTCAGGAGCAGCGCGCGCTGGCGGCCATAGAACTGCTGCGCACCAAACTGCACGTCAATGCGCGCACGCTGCGAGACGGACAATGGCTGCTGTTGCCGGCGCGCAAGCTGGTGCCCGGCGATGTGGTGCGGGTGAGGCCGGGCGACTTTGTGCCGGCTGACCTCAAGCTGGTAACCGGTACGCTGAGCGTCGACCAATCGACGCTCACCGGCGAGAGCATGGAAGCCGAGAAATTCACCAACGACGCCCTCTACTCTGGCTCCGTCGTGCGCCGCGGTGAGGCCACGGCGGTCGTCACGTTGACCGGCGGCAGTACCTACTATGGACGCACGACCGAGCTGGTGCAATTGGCCCGCCCCCGGCTGCACTCGGAGGAGGTCGTGGACCGGGTGGTGCGTTACCTGTTCGTCATCGTGGCCGTGCTGCTGGCGGTCGCCACGGCCTTTGCCGTGGCCAGGGGCGCACCGCTCATCGATATGCTGCCGCTGGCGCTGGTCCTGTTGCTGGGGGCCGTTCCGGTGGCCCTGCCGGTGATGTTCACCGTCAGTATGGCCGTTGGCTCACTGCAACTGACCAAGAAGGGCGTCCTGGTCACCCGCTTGAACGCCGTGGATGACGCAGCCACGATGGATGTGCTGTGCGTCGACAAGACGGGGACCATCACGACCAACCACCTGACCGTGGCGCAGGTCATTCCCCTGGGAGCAGAGCCGGCCTCCCAGGTGCTGCTCTATGGTGCGCTGGCCTCAGAGGAGGCCAACCGCGACCCCATTGATCTGGCCTTCCTCGAAGCCGCCAGAGCGCAAGAGCTGCCCCTGGATACGGCCACCAGGTTGAGCTTTACCCCGTTTGACGCGGAGACGCGCTGCACCGAGGCTAGAGTGGTAGTCAACGGAGCCGCCCTGCACCTCGTCAAGGGAGCAGTCACGCAGGTGGCGCAGGTGGCCGGCGTGGTCGGCGACGCCCTCGCCCAACTGAAGGAGCAGACGCAGGAGCTGGCGGCCAGGGGACAACGGACCCTGGCCGTTGCCGCAGGCAGCGATGGCACGCCGCCGCACCTCGTTGGCCTGGTCACACTGGATGACCCTCCCCGCCCGGACTCGGCCGGGCTGGTCGAAGAGCTGGGCAAACTGGGCATCGCCGTCAAGATGCTCACTGGCGATTCCCTGGCCATTGCCCGCGAGATCGGAGCGACGGTTGGTCTGGGCCGCAATGTGATCCGCGCTTCCGAGCTCGATAACCTGGCCGAACACGATGTGACTGCGGCGGCCAAGCTGGCCGAGCAGAGCGACGGATTCGCCTCTATCTACCCCGAAGGCAAATTCAAGGTCGTCAAGAGCCTTCAGGCGGCCGGCCACGTGGTGGGCATGACCGGAGACGGAGTCAACGACGCCCCGGCTCTGCGCCAGGCCGAGGTGGGCATCGCGGTGAGCAATGCCACCGATGTGGCCAAGAGCGCCGCCAGCGTGGTTCTGACCAAGGAGGGCCTGGCCAGCATCATCGACCTGGTCGAAAATGGCCGCATGCTCTACCAGCGCATCGCCACCTGGATCATCAACAAGGTCAGCCGCACCATCCTCAAGACGACGTTTGTCGTCCTGGCCTATGTGCTCACGGGCGAATTCGTGGTGTCGGCCTATGCCATGATGCTGGTGAGCTTTATGACCGATTTTGTCAAGGTGTCGCTCTCGACCGACAACGTGCGCTGGTCGTCGACTCCCGATACCTGGGATGTGCTGGCCCTGGCCAGGGTGGGGGTGGTGATGGGCGTTCTGATGACCGTCGAGGCCTTTGGTCTCTTGTATATCGGGCTGGCGCGCTTTGGCCTGCTGGCCAATGAGGTGGCGCTGCACACCTTTGTCTTTGAGCTGCTGCTGTACTTTGCCCTGTTCTCGATCTTTACGGTTCGTGAACGGGGGCATTTCTGGGACTCGGTGCCTTCGCCCCTGTTCCTTCTGGCGGTTGGCGCGGACCTGGTGATTGGCACGCTCATTCCCACTCTGGGTCTGTTCGGACTGGCGCCGCTGCCGCTGAACACGACCCTGTTCGTGCTGGGCTATTCGCTGTTCTTTTCGCTGGTGGTCAACGACCTGGCCAAGTACCTGATGGTGCGGCGCACGGGGATTAGCTGGTAGGGCGGGGGCGTGCACCAGCGCTCGCCGCCGCTGGCCGCCCCTGCGGCACCAGGTAAGCATGTCTTGGCGCAAGAGCACTTGACAGTCGTACCGGGCAGAGCATAGTGGTGGTGAGTCGCGTCGGAGGTGATGGCGCCGCCAGGGTGACGAAGCGGTGCACGCGACCAAAATCCGAGCGGCAGCGAACCGCGGAAAGGAGAACAAAGGCCAATCACACCGTGAGCGAGCTTTCTCACTGCATCGATGGAGTGGTTGCATCAAGCAAAAAGGAGGGCCGAACGTGGAACGCGAGCGTTGCATCAGGTTCGTGCTTGCCGTGATTGTTACCGTTACCCTGGGTGTGACTTTGGTGGCGGCCCAGCCGCCCCCTGATCCGGCGTTGTCTTCTCCGGTAGTCGAAGCCTCAGTCGCCGCGCCGACCAGCAAGAACGTCGAGTTCGTCGGGCAATTTGGCGGAACGGCTGCTGCCGTCGCGGTTCAGGGCAACTATGCCTATGTGGGCGTTGGCCCGCGGCTGGTCATT
>MWCV01000009.1 GCA_002070215.1 Chloroflexi bacterium ADurb.Bin180
CGTGAGGAAAGTATACCGTTGAGTGTCAACGATGTCCTGATACAAACTGTCAACGATGTCCTGATATCATACATCTGAGACCCGCCCCTACGAGTCCGGCCGTTGGCCATCGGTGCCGCCCCTTACGGGACGCTGCCCGGCGGGTCAGCGACGGGCGTGTCGCATTACTAGGCGACATTGCTTTTGTACAGGGGCCGGTAGTCCCCGGCGCCTACCGCCACCACGTAGCGCGCCTTGATCCTCATCTCGTCGTTCGTGAACATCGACCCGACCGTCTCCTCGCCGGCGACAAACACCTCTGGCACCGGGCTGAACCGATAGCCCACGGTGATGCTGGGCCAGACCCGCGGATCGGCCACGGCCAGCCAGTCGTTGGCGTCGGTCATGTTCGGGCACACGACCACCCGGCTGCTGCCCCGGCGCACGTTGGCATCGTTGTCGCCCGTGCCCGGCTCGCCTTCGCTCAGCAGAATGGTCAGGGCCGTCTTTTCGAGCTCGATGGGCACCACCAGGTAGGCCGGCCTGATGCCCATCCTCTTGTTGGAGGTGGCCTCGCTTTGCTTGTACATCGCCTGGATCGCCGCGTCCCAGGCTTCGGCGCTCAGCGCGGTGTTGCCCAGGTTGCCATAGCTCGCGTCGAACAGTTGATAGGTGCTCTGGCTCGACGGCCAGTAGGCGCCGACGCCGCTGTTGGCCGTCCACAGGTCGCTGATCATCGTGCTCAGCGTGCGGTAGCCGGCGATGGCCAGCTTGCGCGGGATGGCCCGGAAGGCGCGCGTTTCGTCCTTGTCCATCATCTCCAGGGTCACGCCCACATAGCCGCCCTTCTTGGTGAAAGCGACCGTCTCTTCGGCATCGCTCCACGACAGCTCGGTGTAGGGCCCGCCTTCGCTCACCGTGGGCAGATCGACAAACCCGCCCAGGGTGATGAGCGTCAGGTCCTTCATCGACAGGAACTGCTCGGTGATGACGATGGGATCCCACCAGCGCTCGACCGTGTTGAAATAGTCGAGGATGACCTTGTTGAACACGTTCTTGACCAGACTGGTCATGGTGCCGGTGGTGACGTTGGCCAGGGCCACTCGCTCCGGCTCGAACACACCGCGAAAGTCATAGTCACCCGAGAGCATCAGGTACAGCTCGCGGATGCCCGACACGGGCCGCAGGCCCTGCAGCGCCTCGCTCGACGGCCTGAGGCCGCAGATCTGCATCATCAGCGCCTCCAGCCGGTCCTGCTCGTTGATCACGCCGCGGATGCTGCTGCGCGGCCGTGCACCGGTCCGGCCCTCGTCGCCATCGAGCCTGAGGCCCACGCCCTGAAAGCCCGGCTGCGCCGCCGTGGAGCGCGCCCAGGCGGTCTGCAGCGCCTCCAGCCGGCTCTCCAGCACCTTGACGTCCAGGGCCTTGCCGCTGAACTCGTCGCGCACCATCTCGCGCAGCGGCTCGGGCAGGCCGCTGGCGGCCAGCCTCAGCCCCAGCACCTGCTCCGACAAAGCGACCGCTGCTTGATCCACCGCGCTGGCACCGTTCGCCCCGGCCACCGTTGCCAGGTCTAGAGTCGTGGCCTGGCCCGAACCGCTCAAATCGGCTCTCTTGTGCTCCACCCTTTCCACCGGTACTCCTCCTTCTTGATTCAGCGCCCGGACGAACTCGCCGCCGCGGGCCGGATCCACCACCACGTCCACACTCTCCACCTTTTCGATCACGCGCACCTCCTCGCCGTCCACTCTCACCTCCATCACCGCGCTCAGGCCGATGGGCGGCCTGGCCCTGCCTTCCGAGCGGTCGGCCAGCCACTGGTCCACCAGCCCGCTCAGGCGGTCGGCCTCGGGGCCGGGGTAGAGACGCAGCTCGGCCGCCACGGCGTCTCCCTCCATCCGCGCGCCCTCCAGAACGCCCAGCACGTTCCTCACGCTGCGCCCGCCACTCTGGCTCCACAGCTCGCCCATCTGCGAGTGGTCCAGGTACACCGCCGCTCCCTCGAACCGCTGGGCGGCCACCGCTGCGGCCAGCACCTCCGCCGGGTAGCGCAGGCCGTTGCCCACTCCGGCGGTGATGGCCCTCACCGCGTAGCGCCGCGGCCCGACGGCGGCCAGCACGCTGCCGCTCTGGTTGGCGCAGCGCCGGCTCACTGCTTCGGTCACTGTTGGTCCTCCTTTCGCTCTCTTCTCTCCTGGTCGATGCGCTCGATCACGCGCTCGACGTCCACCAGCTCTCCGGCAAAGCGCATGGCCATCTCGATGGCCGTGCGTCGATCCACCCAGCCCTCGCGTGCGTACACCTCCAGCGCCCCGGCGATGGCCTGAGCGCTGCGCGCCAGCTCCAGGTTGTCCTGTTTGGTGATGTCGGGGAAGGAGCAGCGCAGTTGATAGTCGCTCAGCGAGCGGCCCCGCCCGCGGGCGTTGGCTCGGCGGATGGCCGTGCGCAGCAGGTCCAGCAGCAGGTCGCCAAAGGCCAACTGCCGCCGGTAGTAATGGCGGTAAGTGGGATCGCCCATCTCCGCCGCCGTGGCCCGGGTGGCGCTCTCGCCCTCGCCCATAAAGTGCAGCGGCACGCCGGCCCCCGCGGCGATCATCAGGCGCAGGGCCTTGCCGTCGTCCTTGGCGTCCCAGGCATCGATCCGCGGCGTGACCGCGTCCCAACTCTCCGAATCGTCGTGGACGATGATCGAGCCAGGCTCGGGCGGCGTCTGGTAGCGAAAACGCTTGCTGCGCAGGGCGTCGGCGCTGCCCGGCGAACCGGTCACCGTCACGTCCCACAAAAAGGCCGTCTTGAACTTGTTCAGGCGCACGCGGTTCTCCAGCCACTCGCGGTAGCGGCGCAGCCACGGCAGGAGGGGACCCAGGTCGCTCTCGCCGCGGACGCAGCCCACCGGCCGGTTGATGGCGTGGTGCAGCATCACCTCGTCCGGTCCGGGCACAGCGGCGGCGCTCGCTGCCGGCCACCAGCGCCCCTCCAGTCCCTCTGGTCCTCCCGCCGGGGCGCGGTGATAGCTCAACTCGCGCTCCAGGTCGTCGGGATCGGTCTGCACCGCATCGATCCACACCGCCGGCACGGCGCGCACAAAGCCCATCCCGCTGACCGGATCGGTGCGCAGCACGACGAACAGCTCTCCCGAGCGGGTCAGCTCGTCGCACCAGGCATAGAGCCGCTCGTCCATGCGGTTGAGCGCCCAGAACTCGTTGACGTAACGCTGGACCCATTCCACGTCCGAGCGCACCGCGATACCCGAGCCGACCACATAGTCCGTGGTCAGGGCCACGATGCGCCGCGCCAGCGGATTGGCCCGCCAGGCCTCGAGCGCGTCATCCAGGTCGTCGCGGCGCAGGCCCCAGTCGCGGTCCAGCGTGGGCGAGCCGCCGGCCACGGGCCGCCAGAACGCGTCATCGACGGCCTTGAGCGCGTTCTCGACGCGGGCCTGAATCAGGTCGCCGAACCAGGCCTCGGCCACGCGCTCGCGCAGCCGCGACACGCTCGTGTGCAGCGAGCGCCTCACTGCACCCACCCGGCCAGGCGCAGCAGCGTGCCAATGCCCGCCGAGACGATGGCTACCACGATCACCGTTCTGATCCATTCCAGCTCCTTCTTGAGGTCTTCGATGGCCGCCTTCTGGTCGTCGAGCTCGTCGCGCACCAGCAGGCCAAAGGTACAGCCTGGCTCGGCTCCCTCGACCGACGGCGGCTCCTGCCGGGCGCGCTGCCGGCACTCGCTCCAGCGGCGCACGGCTTGCCGTAGATGTTCGTCAGCGCTCATGGGTGCTCCCCTCCTTCGGCCGGTGCGCTCAGCTCGGTCCACTGCTCGATGAGCGCGGCCAGTGTCTGGCTAAAGGTCTCGCCGGCCTGACCGCTGATCACGCGCTGCGTGCGCAGCGTGCGGCACAGCGCGTCCACCGCCTGGCGCACCAGCGGCAGGGCCTGTTTGGGATCCGTCGTGCCGATGCTCTTCATCACCCGGTACAGCAGCACGCGGATGATGGCCATCTCCACCTCCATCGGCTGACCCAGGGTCACCTGGCGGTTCACTGCCTCGTACTCCTCCGGGGAAAAGATGTCCCTGAAGAATTCGAGCAGCAGGCGCTGATTGGCCGCGTTGTCGTCCTGCGCGCTGGCCCGCTGCTGTTGCCGCTGGTGAGAGGCGCAGAGCGTGCTGCCCTTCCTCGCCCAGGCCCGGCAGCCCTCGTGCTGGCAGGGTCGGTCAACGGGTCTCACGGGCAACACCTGTGCGAGGGGCAAAAAGAAACGGCGCTCACCACACTTGGTGGCAAGCGCCGTCGGGCGGCTCGGTTGATCGAGTGAGGCCTCTTGCGGCCCACGGGGCGGCTCCTTGTCGTTGCTGGCGCCCATACTAGCACAAACGTTCTAATTTGTCAAATCGGGGCCACTTCCTTTCACCGCATCCGGGCGCGATTCGCTGGTCCGCACATTCGGACAGGCTAACCGCGCCCGGCGGGTCAGGTCGCACGGTGCGGTCCCAATGGACAGACTTCCGAAGTCTCCCAGACTTCGGAAGTCTGGTGAGCAGACTCGTTCGCGCGTCCGCGATGCCGCGCAGATACCTTCGCTCCCTGCGGCTGTGATTGCCCCCAACCGCCGTTTGCCCTTGAACCAGCGCTGGGCTACAATACGAGCCATCACCGGGCGCGGGAGAGCCCCAATGCCTGAGGCAACGGACAGGGCCAGGGACACGGTCGCCAACCTGGTCGAGCGCTTTCGGAGCCACTTCGAGAGCTATCGGTCGTCCGGGTACCGGGAGACCGAGGTGCGCGTCGAGTACATCGATCCCTTCTTCGAGGCCCTGGGCTGGGACGTGCACAACAAGCTTGGCTACGCCGAGCCGTACAAGGACGTGGTGCACGAAGAGTCGCTGCGCTCCGCCGCCGGCATCGAGGCGCCGGACTATACCTTTCGCATCGGCGGCACGCGCAAGTTCTTTGTCGAGGCCAAAAAGCCGGCGGTGAACGTCAAGGCCGACGCCGGCCCGGCCTACCAGCTCCGCCGCTACGCCTGGAGCGGCAAGCTGCCCCTGTCGATCCTCACCGACTTTGAAGAGCTCGCCGTGTACGACTGCACCCGCCGTCCTGCTTCGACCGACGCGGCGGGGATCGGCCGCACCCACTACCTGACCTGCGACCAGTACCCCGAGCGCTGGCCGGACATCTGGTCGCTCTTTGCCAAGGATTCGGTATTGCGCGGTTCGTTGGACAGCTATGTGCGCGGCTCCAAACGCGGCACTAACCCCGTCGACCGCGAGATCCTCAAAGAGATCGAGGCCTGGCGCGAAGAGCTGGCGCGCAACCTGGCCCTGCGCAATCCGCAGCTCAGCGTGGACGAGCTCAACCTGGCCGTGCAGCTCACCATCGACCGCATCCTCTTCCTGCGCGTGGCCGAGGACCGCGGCAGCGAAGAATACGGCCGCCTCCAGGCCCTGCTCAATGGCGCCAACGTCTACCCGCGTCTGGCCGAGCTCTACCGCCTTGCGGATCAGAAATACAACGCCGGCCTGTTCAACTTGAAAGCCGACCGGCTGACGCCCACCCTCACCCTCGACGACAAAGTGCTCAAGGACATCATCAACGGGCTCTACTACCCCCAGTCGCCCTACGAATTCACCATGATCGCCGGCGACATCCTCGGCCAGGTCTATGAGCAATTCCTGGGCAAGGTGATCCGCCTCACCGCGGGCCACAGGGCCGTGGTCGAAGAAAAGCCCGAGGTGAAAAAGGCCGGCGGCGTCTATTACACTCCCACCTACATCGTGGACTATATCGTCGAGCACACCGTCGGCGAGCTGATCAAAGGCCAGACGCCCGAGCAGATCAGCAAGCTGCGCGTGCTCGACCCGGCCTGTGGCTCGGGCTCGTTCCTGCTGGGCGCCTATCAGCACCTGCTGGATTACCATCTGGATTGGTACACCCGCCACGATCCGGAGCAGTGGGCCGCCGCCAAAAAGCCGCCCCTGCGCCGCGTGTCGCAGGACGAGTGGCGCCTGACCACCGCCGAGAAAAAGCGCATCCTGCTGAACAACATCTATGGCGTGGACATCGATCGGCAGGCGGTGGAGGTGACCAAGCTCAACCTGTTGCTCAAGGTGCTGGAAGGGGAGAACGACGAGACGCTCGGGCAGCAGCTAAGGCTGTGGCAGGAGAGGGCCCTGCCAGACCTGGGCAAGAACGTCAAGTGCGGCAACTCGCTCATCGGGCCGGAGCAGCTACCTCGCCGACTGTTTGATGACGAGGAATCGCGCCGCGTCAATGCCTTCGATTGGAATCGCGAGTTCGCCGAAATCATGAAGGCCGGCGGCTTTGATGCCGTGATCGGCAATCCACCGTACATTCGTATCCAGACGATGAAGGAGTGGGCGCCCCTTGAGGTCGAGCTGTACAAGCAGCACTATGTCGCGGCCAGCCAGGGCAACTATGACATCTACGTGGTGTTCGTGGAGAAGGGTCTGAGCCTGCTGAACCCGCACGGACGACTGGGATTCATCCTGCCTAGCAAGTTCTTTGCGACGGACTATGGGGAGAAGTTGCGAGGTCTCATCGCCAATAGGCGAGCACTCGTTGAAGTTGTCGACTTCGGTGCTGGCCAGGTTTTCGAGAACGCACTCACGTACACGTGCCTGCTCTTCCTCTCAGCGGAACAGTCGCAGGAGGTGCGCTATTCCCGACCCGTGCGGCCGCTTGACGTGTTGCAGAATGACGTGCCGAGCCGAGTGTTGGAAAGGGATTCCCTCACTCATGAGCCTTGGATCTTTGCCTCAGATGCGAGCAATACACTCGCCGCCAGACTACTCGAATGGTCCATAGCGCTCCTGCAGCTGCCCTGCGACATCTCGCGCGGCTCCAGCTCTGGCGCGGACGACGTATTCATTCTGACCAGCACTGAATCGAACGTGTCGGGCGGCGCGGTGCCCGCGGAAATCGAGCCCGAGCTCCTCAGAGTGCCCCTCCATGCTACCGACTTCGGTCGCTATCGATGCATACCGTCTCAAACTAAATGGATCGTGTTCCCGTACGTGGCCACTGGCCAGGGGTACGGCTTGCTGGGCGAGCAGGACCTTCGACAAGGGTTCCCTCTGGCCTATTCGTACCTAGCGGGCAGGCGAAATCGATTGCTGGAACGCGCGCAGTACCGCGCCTGGTACGGGTACAGCGCGCCAAGGAACCTGGCTGTGCACGAGTCTGCGCAGATACTCGTGCCTCTGCTGGCGAACAAGGGCTCATTCTGCAGAGCCCCACTGCCGGGCTCGGCCTATTGCTTAATGGCGAGCGGTGGATTCAGCATCAGGCTCGATACGAAGTCCCCACTCTCCCCTGACTATGTGCTTGGCCTCCTGAACTCGCGATTGCTGTTCTGGCGACTGCGGTCTATCAGCAACGTGTTTCAGGGTGGCTGGGTTACTTGCACCAAGCAGTACGTGGGTACCCTCCCCATTCGCACCATCGATTTCTCCGACCCCGCCGACGCCGCCCGCCACGCCCGCATGGTCGAGCTGGTCACCCGTATGCTCGAGCTGCACCAGCGCCTGGCCGCGGCCCGCACCGAGGCCGACCGCGAGCTCTACTCCCGCCAGGTGGCCGCCACGGACAAGGAGATCGATGCGCTGGTTTATGAGCTGTACGGCCTGACGCAAGAGGAGATCAAGATCGTGGACGGGGAGGACTAACAGACGCGAGTCACCGTGCCTTTCGCCCTGGAACGGCACTGCTGTCTGCTACCCCTACAGTCGGACCAGACCGATGACGCTGGATCGCCGGTTGAATGACAGAGTACGCTTGGATCGCAGTGGCAGAAAGGAGATGGCGGATGACGGCTGGGATGAGCTTTTTGACGAAAGCGCAGATGCTGGGCCAGAAAGCCGTTCAAGAGTTCCGGGCTGCCGATGTCGCGTGGCATTTTGTAGACAAGCCAGATTTTGGTCAGGATGGCGCCTGGTATGCGGAAGGCAGCCTAGGAGCCCGGACCATGAAAGTGGCCTTGATTCGAGTCCATGATGCCGGCAGCCTGCTCAGGAACCAGCAATTCGAGGCAGCAATCACGAGAATCGTGAAGGAAGCGGACTGGATCGACCTGGACGAGAGGACTCTCGACAGAATCAGAGCGTTCGATGTGGAACTCTCCCTGCAGCTCTCGGAACGCAGGCGCATGTGGTGACGCTCTGAGGGGAGCTGCGTGTTCCGAGGCTGGCTCGGCGACCAGGGGATGGCTTCGAGGGACGTATGCTCGAGCAGCACTCACACCTGGCCGGAGGCCGCGAGATCGATGCGCGGGTCGATGAGCTGGGCGGGCTGACGCAAGAGGAGATCAAGATCGTGGAAGGGGCGTCTGGCGCCAATGGCTGAGCCAGGACTCCGAGCCGTGCATCGTCTGCGTTTGAGTGCTGCCGAGGAGGCTGAAGTGATGCAGGAATCCCGCCTTGACGAGCTGCGCCCCGATCAAGTCCTGCAGCCCGGGCATGTTGAAGAGTACGAGAAGTGCATGCACTTGCTTCAGTCAGAACTCGCGCTCCTGAACGCCGATCTCTACATCGCTGAGAAGCTCGAGTCTTTTCCGAGTTCTCTCTTCTTAGGTCGGGGACGAGATGACTTTTTTCGCATCGTTTGGCTGAATTGCCTGCAAAGCGCGACCTTGATCGTCAGTCGTCTCTTTGTGGACAAGCGCAAGCCAGACCGACTTCGAATGCAGCGTGTCCGAGAGATGATCGCTCAGTGGATACGGCCGGAGTATCGGGCGGAATTCGAACAGCGGTGCGTGCGTCTGGACAGCGCCCCGCTCTCCGCTTCGATCAAGGCAGTCAAGTCGGTTCGAGACAGCACTCTGGCTCATCTCTTGGTCGTCGACGGCACACTTATGCTCCCTCCAGGGCTGAGGCTGGCGCTGCCGGACCTGAAGAAGATCCGTGACCACCTCGTGGCGTACCTGGATGCGCTCTCCTTCGGAACCGAGTACAGCACCTGGCTAGTCCAGTACAGCCCGAATCTGGGGCCGGGTCCTGGTACACCGTCGGATGTGGAACAAGTGCTGGACGCCTTCGTCAAGAATAGCAGTCTCTTCAACTCTCCCGAGACCAGACCCAACAGTTGGAGACTGCTCAAGAAGGGGCTTGGAGCCGAGGACTTGAAGCACTTGAATGAGTATCGACGAAGACTAGGGTTCCCCGAAGTTTAGCTGCACATCGTTGGCTGACGATGCTGGGTCGCGCCGAGGGGTGGTGTCTCGGAGGCAATGAATCACTGGTGGGTCGTCAGCCGCGCCCGAGATCCCCTTTGGTAGGTGGCCTGGCCCACTTGATGTACTCTGGCCGACTGGCCACGCAGCGAACGATATCGTTGAGCTGAGCATCGGTCAGCCGGAGCTGGTTGGCGATGCAGTGAAAAAGGCCCTTGCCAATCTCGCTCTTGCCGTGCCCCTTCTCTTTGGGCAGCGACGTCGTGGCGAACAACTTGCCGTCGATGAACAACCGGTACTTGAGCTCTTTGGCGCCAACTTGCTGGCACTGCAGTTTGACCGCCAGCGTCCGGCGCAGGTCGCCGTACTTGGCCATCAGGACCGGCGCGGCTCGATTAGCTTGCGCAGTCTGCTCAGATCAGCAACCAGGTGCGGCGCCAGGCTTTCCTCCAACTCGGTGAGTTCCTCCAAGTAGTCAACCAGCGCTCGGCCATACTCCGCCTTGGCTTCGGCGACAGTCGATCCTGTGCCGTAGCGCGCGAACACGTCATCGGCGACCAGGTAATAGTCATCCTCGTGCTGGATACGCACCTGAACGGGGCGATTCAGCCTGTACCTAGAATCCACCAGTGTGGTGATCAAGCCCGGTAAAGGCATCGACAGACTTTCCAGAGACAACTCGGCAAAGAAACCACTCGCGCTCGATGAGCGCGGCTCGACGCGGAAGTGCGTCGGGGCGGACTGGTCCAGCGTCGCTAGCCCGAGTGCGTCACTCACCATGCCGCTCACCCCTCTCCTTGACCTTCTCCTGGTACCGCTGGAGGTTCTCCTGCATGGCCTGGACAAAACCTTCCATGCGCCCGGCAGGGACGGCGACTCTGGCCACAGCCTTGGCGCGGACTGACTTGATTTCGTCAACCGATGCTGAGGCGCCAACCAGCATAGGGGGTACAAGCTCGAAGAATGTAATGAAGAACTCGCTCTCGGTGTGAGTGATGACTACGTTCGTTGCGAAGCTAGTCGTCAAGTCCTCAATGCCCGACCACTCAATCGGCACTTCCCGAGTCTGTCGCGCCAGGTGCTCTGTTGAAGGCATGGCTTACCCCCTTGTCGTCCGATTATAGCTCGCCGGGCACTCCCGTCAAGCCGCTCCCCCTACTCGCACCGCTCCACCAGCTTGCGGCTGGCCTCCAGCACGTACACCCGCCCCGCCGCGTCCACCGCCACATCGAGCGGATTCGTCATCGACCGCGGCGTGGGCCGGTACGTGTCCCACCGCGCCAGGAAGCGCCCCTCCGCGGTGAACTTACTCACCGGGATGCCCGCCGAGACCACGTACAAACAGTCGGCCCGGTCAAAGCAGATGCCCTTGGGGACGGCCAGGCTGCCGTCCGGCATGTCCTGGGGCGAGAGCCCCATCCCGCCGCGCCCGCCCCACTGGGCGATAAAGGTGCCATCGGCAGTGAACTTGCAGATGCGGTCGTTGCCCCCGTCGGCCACATAGACCTGCCCCTGCGAGTCCACGGCAATGCCCTCGGGACGCTCGAACTGGCCTTCGCCCTGGCCGCTCTCGCCCCACTGGTTGACGAACTCGCCCTCGCGCGTGAACCGCAGCACGCGATGGGCCAGTCGATCAGACACGTACACTGCCCCACCCGGGGCCAGGGCCACGTGCAGCGTGCCGCCCGAGAACTCGCCCTCGCCGCTGCCCTTCCGGCCCAGGGTGCGCACCCACCTCATCCGCGCATCGAACTCGACCACCTTGCCCCCGCCGCCATCGGCCACCCACACATTGCCCCGCGCGTCGATGGCGATGCCGTTCGCCTCCAGCAGTTGGTCCTCACCCTCGCCGCGCTCGCCCCACATCGCCAGCCAGCGTCCGTCGGGAGCGTACTTGACCACGCGGCAGTAGGGCCGGTTGAGCGCCCCCTCCTTGCCCATATAGCGGCCGTTGTCCGTCACATAGACGTTGCCCCGCCAGTCCACGGCAATGCCCGCCGGGCCGCCCAGCTCTTCCACGCGCTGACCATAGCCGCCCCAGTGCCGCACCAGCTTGTACTGCCGCTGTGGACCCAGCGTGACGGCGTAAAGCGATGGCCCGATATAGCTCACGGCCACCCTGGCCTGGCGGACGATGGCCGCCTCGTAGCTGGCCGGCTTGCGCCCCACGCCCAGCAGGCCTTTTTCCGGCTCGGCCTGCAGCGTCAGACCGGTGAGCAGCTCGCCGCGGGATAGCCGTCGCCGCACCGCGAGCCGCGCCTGCTCCTCGCTGTGGGCCTGCACCACCTCGCTGCGGGGCACGGCCGGCTCCAGCACCCGGCGTTCGAGCAGCCGCGAACCGTCCGGCACCTGCTCCAGTGCCCTGGCCGCAGCTTCTTCCTCGGTCAGGGCCAGGCCCTGCACCTCGCCCGGCTCGCCCGTTTCCAGCAGCGCTTCGGTCAGGATGATGTGCCCGGGCGGCATCTGCGCCCGCGCCTTCTGTCGCGCCTCGTTGATATCGCTCGCCGCGATGGTGATCGTCTGGTCCATCTCGTCCTCGTCTTTCTGTGTGAACGGCAATCATTATGGCTTTGCGTATGGCCAATGTCAAGGCCGAAGGGTTTGTAGTTGCGCTTGAGCGCTTTTCTGGCCACGGGCGGCGGACACGCTACAGCGTGAACTACAAACCCTGATCGGCTCGTAGTACAGGCTTTAGCCTGTCCGGAAGCAGAAGGACACGCTAAAGCGTGAACTACGAACCTTGATTGGTTTGTAGTACAGGCTTTAGCCTGTCCGGAGGCAGCAGGGCACGCTAAAGCGTGAACTGCAAACCTTGATTGGTTTGTAGTACAGGCTTTAGCCTGTCCGGAAGCAGAAGGACACGCTAAAGCGTGAACTACGAACCTTGATTGGTTTGTAGTACAGGCTTTAGCCTGTCCGGAGGCAGAAGGACACGCTGAAGCGTGGACTACGAACCTTGATTGGTTTGTTGTACAGGCTCTCACCGACTGCCGTGCCTGTCCGGAGGCAGAAGGACACGCTGAAGCGTGAACTACGAACCTTGATTGGTTCGCAGCGCAGGCTCTGACCGACTGCCGTGCCGGTCCGGAGGCAGAAGGACACGCTGAAGCGTGAACTACGAACGTTGATTGATTCGTAGTACAGGTTCTCACCGGCTGCCGTGCCGGTCCGGAGGCAGAAGGGCACGCTAGAGCGTGAACTACAAACCCTGATCGGTTCGTAGTACAGGCTTAAGCCTGTCCGGAGGCAGAAGGACACGCTGAAGCGTGAACTACGAACCTTGATTGGTTCGCAGCGCAGGCTCTGACCGACTGCCGTGCCTGTCCGGAGGCAGCAGGGCACGCTGAAGCGTGAACTACAAACCCTGATCGGTTCGTAGTACAGGCTTTAGCCTGTCCGGATGTCGCCCCGCCACTGCAACTCTTTCGCCCCCCACCCGATTTGACAAAATTAGTTCGATGTGGTACAGTTCCGCCCCTAACCAAACGGAGGTCAACCGATGGACCCGGGCCAGAAACCCAACCACATGTCCCCGCAGCGCTTTTGGATGCACGAGCACATGCAGCGCCTCTCCGGCCTCGATGACGTGACCGGCATCGAGCTCTTTGCGCTGCTGCACATCGCCACTAACCTCAGCGACGCCCTGCACAACCGCGCCTGCGGCGAAGAGGCGCTCTCTGCCCCGCGCTTTGGGCTGCTGCTGCGCCTGCTGACGGAGGAGCAGCTCGGCCGCACCGACGGCCTCACGCCCACCGCCCTGAGCCACCACCAGAGCGTGAGCAAAAACACCATCAGCTCGCTCTTGCGCGGGCTGGAAGCGCAGGGGCTCATCCAGCGCACCATCGATCCGCAGGACTATCGCGTCTTTCGCATCCAGCTCACCGCTGCCGGCCGCGAGCTGGTCACGGCCACCGCCCCGGCGCGCCTGCAGCAGCTCAACGACATCGCCGTCGGCCTTACCACCAGCGAGCGCCAGATGCTGGTGACCTTTTTGGACAAGCTGTGCCGGACGCTCTTTGCCCGGCTCGGCAGCACCCGCTGCGAGTAATACGGAGGTACACGTGCCACAACCCACCACAACCGCTCCCGACGCCCGCGGCACCCGCCGCAACGCCACCGTCAAGTCCGGCGGCATCGGCCGCGCCATCACCTACCTGGGCCACTACAAGCGCGACGCCTTCCTGGCCTACCTGTTCGTCTTTATCGCCACCGGCGCCATGCTGATGGTGCCGCAGTTGATGAAGCGGCTGATGAACTCGATCACCAACGGCGTGCTGGCCAATCAGCTCGCCAAAATCCCGGCCACCTTCCTGCCGCTGGCCCTGAGCAAGCTGGGCTGGACCATGGAGCAGTACACCGCTTACGGCAGCGGTGCCGAGCGCGCTCTGTTCTACTCCGGCGCGGTGATCGTGGCCTTTGCCGTCATCCGCGCCACGTTCGGCTACGCCCAGACCTATATGTCCGAGCGCGTCTCGCAGAGCGTGGCCTTTGACTTTCGCAACGACCTGTTTGCCAAGATCCAGCGCCTGTCCTTCAGCTACCACGACCAGAACCAGACCGGCCAGTTGATGGTGCGCGCTACCGACGACGTGGAAAAGGTGCGCATCTTTATCAGCCAGGGCCTGCTCATGCTGACCCAGGCGCTGTTCATGCTCGTGGCCAGCCTGGTCATCCTCTTCTCCACCAACGCGCGGCTCGCGCTGGTGGTGCTGCCGCTCCTGCCCGTGGCGGTGATCCTCTTTGGCGTGTTCTCGGCCGTGGCGCGGCCGCTCTTTGTCGAGGTACAAAAGCGCCTGTCGCGGCTCAATACCATCCTGCAGGAGAACCTGGCCGGGATCAAGGTGGTCAAGGCCTTTGCCCGCGAGCCCGAGCAGCAGGCCAAGTTCGACCGCGCCGCCGACTCGTTGATGGAACAGCAGGTCCGCGTGTCGCGCATCTTTTCCTTCCTCTTCCCGCTGGTCTTTTTGATCATGAACCTGGGCCAGGCCGGCCTGCAGTACTTTGGCGGCCGCCAGATGATCCAGGGCACCTTGACCCTGGGCGACTGGCAGGAGTTCACCATGTACCTGATGTATGTGTTCTTCCCGCTGGGCATGCTGGGCATGATCATCAATCAGATGTCGATGGCCAGCGCCTCGGCGCACCGCGTCTTTGAGATCCTCGACGCCAGGAACGAGGTGGTGAACAAGGCCGATGCCGTGAACCTGCCGCCCGTGGTCGGCCGCATCCAGTTCCAGGACGTGACCTTCCGCTACTTTGGCTCCGGCGAGCCGGTGCTGAAGGACGTGAGCCTGACCGCCGAGCCGGGCCAGACCGTGGCCCTGCTGGGCGCCACCGGCTCGGGCAAGTCCAGCATCATCAACCTCATCCCGCGTTTTTACGATGCCAGCTCTGGCGCGGTGCTCATCGACGGGCACGATGTGCGCGACGTCTGCCTCGATTCGCTGCGCAGCCAGATTGGCATCGTGCTGCAGGATACGACGCTCTTTAGCGGCACCATCCGTGAGAACATTGCCTTTGGCCGCCCCGAGGCCACGCTGGACGAAGTGATCGCTGTGGCCAAAGCGGCCTCGGCGCACGAGTTCATCACCGGCTTTCCCAACGGCTATGACACGCGCGTGGGCGAGCGCGGCGCCACCCTCAGCGGCGGGCAAAAGCAGCGCATCGCCATCGCCCGCGCCCTGCTGATGGACCCGCGCATCCTCATCCTGGACGACTCGACCAGCTCGGTCGACGCCGTCACCGAGTACGAGATCCAGCAGACCCTGACCAACTTGATGAAGGGCCGCACCAGTTTTGTCATCGCGCAGCGCATCAGCACGGTGCGTATGGCCGACCAGATCCTGGTGCTGGACAAGGGGCAGATCGTGGCCCGCGGCACACACGACGACCTGCTGGAGAACAGCCCGGCTTATGCCGAAATCTACAACTCGCAACTGGTGGAAGACGCCCCAGGCGCGAAGGAGGCTCACTAATGGGTATGCGAGGACCAGGGCCCGGAGGTCATGGGCCAGGCGGCCCGATGGGCGGTATGACCTCGGAGGTATACAAGCCGAAACACCCCGGAACCACGCTCAGCCGGCTGATGGGCTACTTCAAGCCCTACCTGTTGATCCTGGCGCTGGTGATCGCGCTGATGATCGGCGCGACCTACACGCAGGTGACCACGCCCGAGCTCACCGGCCAGGGCATTGACTGCTTTGTCACGCCGTCTATGGCGTCGCGGGTGGCCGGCCAGTCGGGCCAGAGTGGCCCGGGCGGCACGCAATTGCCGCAGTTGATGGGCGGCCAGAGCACCACCACGTCGACCTGCTGGTATGAAAAGCTGCCGGCCACGGCCACGACCAATGACTATATCGCCGGTCTGGGCAAGCTGGTGCTGCTGGTGCTGGCGCTCTATGCCGCCGGCGCCGTGGCCAACGGCCTGATGTTCTACCTGATGTCCTGGGCCTCGCAGCACGTCCTGCGCCGCCTGCGCAGCGAGGTGTTCCGCCACCTGCACTCGCTCAGCCTGGGCTTTTACGCCGAGCAGGAAGCGGGCGCGGTGATGAGCCGCATCACCAACGACGTCGAGACCATCCAGCAGGCGGTGAGTTTCGCCCTGGTGCAGGTGCTCTCGAGCACGCTGCTGGTGGTGTGGATCGCGGTCAAGATGCTCAGCCTCAACCTGGTCTATGGCCTGATCAGCATGGCCGTGGCTCCGCTGATGCTCCTGGCCACGCTTTACATATCCAATCAGGCACGCAAGGCCTTTCGCGTGACCCGCGTCGAGATCGCCAAAGTGAACGCCAATCTCGAGGAGAGCTTTTCGGGCGTGCGCGAGGTGCAGGCCTTTGGCCGTGAAGACGCCAACATCGCCGCCTTCCGCGACTCGAACGCCGCCAACCGCGATGCCAACATCCGCGCCGTGTCGTTCAGCGCCGCGCTCCAGCCCATCCTCGAAGCCCTGGGCTATGTGGCCATCGCCATCGTCACCATCACCGGCGGGCTGGCCCTGCTGCGCGGGCAGACGCTGTTCGGCGCCGCCATCTCGCTGGGGTTGATCATCACCTTTATCGCCTACGTGCAGCGGTTCAACCAGCCCATCAGCCAGATCGCCACGATGTGGACCAACATGCAGAGCGCGGTGGCCGGAGCCGAGCGCATCTTTGAGATCCTCGACACCCCGCCGCAGGTGACCGACAGGCCGGGCGCGGTCGAGATGCCGCCCATCCGCGGTGAGGTCGAGTTCGACAACGTGTGCGCGGGCTATGTGCCGGGTGAGATGGTGCTCAAGGACGTCAGTTTCAAGGCCGAGCCGGGGCAGACCGTGGCCATCGTCGGGCCCACCGGCGCCGGCAAGACCACCATCGCCAACCTCATCCCGCGGTTCTACGACGTGGCCGAGGGCGCCATCCGCATCGACGGCTACTCGGTGGCCGACGTGCAGGCCGCGTCGCTGCGCAGGCAGATCGGCATGGTGCTGCAGGATACCTACCTGTTTGGCGACACGGTGATGAACAACATCCGCTTTGGCCGACCCGGGGCGACGGATGAGGAGGTGCGGGCCGCGGCGCAACTGGCCCACGCCGACGACTTTATCCAGCGCCTGCCCAGGGGCTATGACACGGTGCTGGGCGAGCACGGAGCGGGGCTATCGCAGGGGCAGAGGCAGCTCATCGCCATTGCCCGCGCCGCCCTGGCCAACCCGCGCATCCTGATCCTGGACGAGGCCACGTCGAGCGTGGACACGCGCACCGAGAGGATGATCCAGACCGCGCTGGAAGAGCTGCTAAAGGGGCGGACGAGCTTTGTCATCGCGCACCGGCTGAGCACGATCCGGAATGCCGACCAGGTGCTGGTCATCGAAGGCGGAAGGATCGTCGAGCGCGGCACGCACGCGAGCCTGCTGGAGAAGAAGGGCGTGTACTACGGGCTGTACCAGCGGCAGTTCCGCAAGGACGAGAACGGCGCAGTAGCAACCGCGGGACCGCGTAGAGGGAAGGGCCTGTCAACCAATCCGTAGGGGCGGGCCGCAGGTGCTTGCGCTATGTGCAAGCGCTCAGACCCGCCCGAACCGCATACACGGCTGGCCCCAGAGGGTCAGCCGTGTTTTTGTTGGCAACGCGATGCACCCTTTGACACACCCAGGTACCGGTGGTACGATAGCCAGAGAGCATCCCGCAGATTGGAGTGGTTCAGGAGGTTTCTCATGACTCGTCAGGCGCAGCCCAGCAAGGGGCTACTAGAGGCTTTGGAATCGGTGCAGTTCGTCGTCGACCGCGATGGCCGCCCATCGGGTGTGTTTCTCGACGCCGCCGGGTGGGAGTCTTTGCTCGATTGGGTTGACGACCTGGAAGATCGCGCCCTGGTGCAGGGGATGGCACAGCGCCTGCGGGCAGGACCGGTCAAGTCTGGTGGTCTGCGTTGGGACGATCTGGCGCAGGGCTGGCGCCGAAACCGGAATACGTCGCGTGAGAACTGACCCCAAGCCGTTGGTGGAGATCACGCAGAGCGCGATCCGCGTTCTGGTCAAAGAGCTCGGGGTGGTTGACACGATTCGTTTCGTCAACCAGTTCACTCCGGGGTATGGCGACTATACCGCGGAGCGTCAGGACCTGCTGGCTGGCCTGAGCCTGGACGAAATCGTCTCTGCCATCAAGCAGGATGCCGCTCGTGGGAAGGCAAAAGCGCGCCGCTGATCCTGCCGTCATTAGCGAGCCGGATAACGTTGTGCTTGCCCGTCCGGTCTCCCCTCAGTCAACTACCCCGTAGGAGAGTGTGGAATATGTGGGCGACGTGCAACAGCAGATGGGAGATTGCCAAGTACGAACGCGGCAAGGTTCGTAGTACAGGCTTGAGCCTGTCCGGATGGGGAGCGCTGAAGCGCAACTACGAACCTAATCTCGCTCGAACACCATGCCCTGACTGTGTTCGTGCTCCTCAGGCGGTTTTTCCACACTCTCCCGTAGGGGCGGGTCGCAGGTGCTTGTGCTATGTGCAAGCGCTGAGACCCGCCCGCCCGAACCGCACTGTTGCTGTACCACGGACTTGGTCCATCCGTGGCGTCCCTACGGCCGGCTCGCCGTCCACGTGCCGGAAACGGAAACCGATGCGTAGCAGACGTAGGGCGGGGAAGGCAGACTGATCGCCACGGGAACGCCCCGGATGCTGTACGTGCCGTGGGCCTCCGTGGCCGAATCAAACGTGCCGCTAAAGGCCAGCATCGTATCATCATAGCTGAACTGGCCGTCAGCGATAGTTCCGGGCCCCGCCGCGCTCATATCGAGCACGCCGCGGACGTTGCAGCCGGGGGCGAAGTACTTGATGGTGAGCTGATAGTCGCTCCACTCGGCGCCATCCGGCGAAACGTGAAACATCACCGGTTTGGCAGCGTCTGTCGTGCCCGTCCACCACACCGGCGGGGTGTGGAAGCGCGCCACGAGAGGGACGAAGAGGAGGGCCTGTTCACCCCGGGCCGTTACCCGGGCCGGACCTGACAGGGCGGCGAGCCCCAGCGCTACCAGGAGGGTGAGGGTGACAGCGGCACACAACCGGCTAACGGCGCGGCGATACGCGGGCACGGCAAGTCTCCTTCCTGGTGCTGATCGTGGGTAGGTCGAGACCAACGACGACGACGCGGTCCCCTGGCGGGGGGGTGCGGACCACTCCCGGCGAGGCCTCCCACGTGGATCGGCCTATTCTAGCGAGTGGCTGAGGTGGCGTCAAGCGCCGATCGGAGAGTGTGGAATAACTGCCCAGGGAGCGCGAACGACAGGTTCGTAGTTGCGCTTTAGCGCTCCCCTTCCCGACGGTCTCACCGCGTCAGTGGGTGGGGACAGGCTGACCCCGACCAGCACGTCGGGGCGCCAGTAGGCAGAGCCTGTACTACGAACCTATCGAGGTCTGTAGTTGCCCCGAGTCTTGGCACTACCAGGCACAGGCGCCAGAGTGCTCCCATCTCTCGCCCGGTTTTTCCACACTCTCGCTCGGGGGCCGGTGCAACCCCCGGGGGGAGAGTGGGTTTTGGAGGGGGGTTGCGCGCGTTGCGCGGGTTGCGGGCTTGCATGCGCGGGGGCGGCTAACCGCGGCATTCTGGCGAATTGCTACGGTATACCAGCACGAATTCGTGAGAATTCAGCGGATACCGCCGGAGCAGATCCAGTCAGCACCGACGCCGACGAGGTGCTGGTGATTGAGGGGGGCAGGATCGTGGAGCGCGGCACGCACGCGTCGCTGCTGGAGCAAAAGGGCGTGTACTACGGGCTGTACCAGCGGCAGTTCCGCAAGGACGAGAACGGCGCAGTGGCGACCGCGGGGTAGGGGAGAGGTTGTACGAGCACGGCTGGCCCCAGAGGGTCAGCCGTGCTCTTGTTGGCAATTCAGACTTCCGAAGTCTCCCAGACTTCGGAAGTCTTGGATCACATTGGCGGCTAGTTCAGTGCCAGCCTGGTCTATACCATCTCTCGAAGCATAGATTCGAGCTTGGGCTTGAGGTCTGGCAGGTCCTTCTCCACCACAGCCCACACGATGTCGGGGTCGATCCGAAAATAGTCGTGCACCAGAATATGCCTCATGCCAAGAATTCGGCTCCAGGGCACGGCGTCGTATTGGGCCCTAATCTCTGGCGGAAGCTTGAAGGCGGCCTCGCCCAGAATCTGCAGACAGTGTACGACATAGGTCCGCAAGACCTCGCTCCCCTCAAAGCGCTTGCGCCCGCCCCCGGGTGTGCTTCTGGATGCGCTGGATGGCTTCCAGCATGTCCAGGACGCGTTCGCGAGGCTCTCTCACAGGGGCACCGCATCCTTCAGTACGCTGGGGCGGATTCGTTCGCGCAGCGTGCCTTCGGTGACCACATCGACGGGGCAGCCGAGAAGCGCTTGCAGATCATACAGTAATCCGCCAAGGTCCAGCAGACTCCGCCCGGGCTCCAGGTCGACGAGCAAGTCTATGTCGCTATCGGGGCGGGCCTGTCCGCGCGCCGTTGAGCCAAAGACCCGCACATTGCTGGCACCATAGCTCGCAGCGATGCGCAGCACGTCCTCACGTTTGGCGGCAAGCACCCGGTCAAACATCGGTGAACTCCCTTCGCTGCAGATTATAGCGCCGATTGTGCGCGAAGCCAATCGAAAAGCGCGGCCGGCAGGAAGGCGGCGGTGCATGGCAGAGGAGATACGACGCGGAGATGCAACCCCCGGGGGGAGAGTGGGTTTTGGAGGGGGGTTGCAGGGGTTGCGGGGTTGCACACTACTGTGTGCCCGATTGGAGTGGGGCGCCGTCTGGCACGGGAGTAGAACGGATGTGCTATGCGGATTTGACAAGCGGCGCGGCGGCGCGTACGATACAGGCGCGAGGAAGACAGCGAGGCGGTAGGAACTGAAGGACCTAGTGAAGACCCAAGAGCGCTCCGGGGAGAGACCATCCCCTCGGGGCGCTTTTTGTTGCCACAAGTGTAGGGGGGCAGGAGATGGCTGACGAGACTAAGCCGCGGACAAGGCGCGAGCGGAAGACCCAGACGGAGTGGTCGGTGAAGGAGCTGCTGGACGCGAAGGTGCGGCCGGTGAATGAGGTCGTGGAGGGCCTGCTAGCGGTGGGACTGACGATGCTGGCGGGGCGGCCCAAGATCGGCAAGAGCTGGCTGGCGCTGCAGATCGCCTGCGCCGTGGGCACCGGGGGGCGCGTCTTTGACCGGCAGGTGAGCAAGGGCAAGGTGTTGTACCTGGCCCTGGAGGACAGTCCTCGCCGGCTGAAGCTGCGGGCCCAGATCGTTCGGCCGAGGAGGGACGCGCCGATTCGGTTCATCACGGAGTGGCCGGCGCTGAACTGGGAGGCGGGAGGCCTTGGTCAACTGTTCGAGAGGATAAAGGTGGTAAAGCCCAAGCTGGTGGTGATCGACACGCTGGCGAGCGCGCTGCAGCGCGGACCGGCGGGGGCGAAAGCGGCGGAGGGGCTGGAGGTGATCGTAGAGCTGCGGAAGATGGCGCACGACTGCGGCTGCGCCGTGGTGGCGGTGGATCACCACCGGAAGGATGGCGACCAGGACGCAATCAACGACATTCTGGGGGCGACGAGCAAGTCGGCGGCGATCGACACGGCGTGGGGGCTGTTCCGGGCGGGATACGGGGCGAAGCTGAGCGTCAGGGGCAGGGATGTGCAGGACCTTGAGATCAGGCTGCGGTTCGACGAGGTGCGCGGACGGGCAGTGAAGAAGAAGGGGATGGTGGTGAGCGAGGGCCCGGTGGTCGGGGGGCTGTGGGTGGTGAGTGAGGATGGGAACAAGCTGGCAGCGGCGCGGGCCGAGGCGGAGATCCTGGATGCGCTGCTGGAGATGGGCGGCAGGGCGACGTCGGGGGTGCTGGCGGAGAAGCTGGGCAAGTCAAGGCAGGCGGTGGAGAAGGTGGCGTGGAGGATGGAGTGCGAGAATCGCCTGTGGCGCAGGCCCGTGGCAGGACAGAATTGGTACGAGGTGCGGAAGCCGGAGAAAGAGGCCGCGCAGGTGGGCGGCGTGCGTGGGGCAGACAAACCGGTCGCGCAGGTGGGCGGCGTGCGTGAGGCAGACAAACCGGCCGCACAGAGGGGCATCAGCGATGTCGAGAAGGCGGTTCAGCTTCTGCTGTCGCAGAAGGGTGGGTTGCTACGTTGAGGGGGCTCGCGGGTGCGGCGAGACGAGCCTGGTGAGGATCTATGTGGCTAGTTGTGTGCCAACTCCGCCGGGCGGAGCTTTAATCCCATGCGCTCCAGCGTCTCGCGGGTGATGTGCCAGTCCAGAATCCGCCAGCGAAAGCACACCGGTCTCTCCCGCGAAGGATCGTGCGAGAGGTACTTGAGCTGACCGAGGTAGGTGTACTCGCCGGTCTTGTCCGTGCGCAGAAAGAGGTAGATGTGGTTGCGCCGCTCGTCGTGGCAGATGAACTGCTGCACCCACTTGTCTTCCAGGCCCTGGCCGGGCTGAGACTCCCAGTGCAGCACCCCGTCCTCGGTCACCCACTCGCGGAACTTGTGGTCCGCCTGCTCCTGGCCAAAGGTGACAAAGAAGGCAAAGTCGCCGTCGCGTTCCGGTACCTTGACGATGCCGTGGTAGCCCCAGGTGCCGGTGTAGGGTGTGAAGGGCGCCTTGGGCGCTAGGATGTCGCGGACCTCGCGCCGCGTATAGTCGCGGTAGAGCGTGAGCCCGCCCCCGGCTTGCCAGAGGCCAGCCTGCTCCCGCGCAACTGCCAATTCCGGTGAAGGTGGGTCTCCCGCAGCAGCCGCCCTGGCTTCGCTCTCGGCCAGCAGCGCCGCTTGCTTGCCCGCCTCGGTCAGTTGCCACACGCCGGTGGGTGAGTCGGCCGCCAGCAGACCGCGCTGCACGAGTTTGAGCCTGGCCCATTGCGCCGCGTTGCGCCAGCGGACCGTCCTGGGGCTCGATGGCACGGAACCACGGTCGTGCTCGGTCAGCAGAGGCCCCATGATCTGGCCTACTCGGTCCAGTACCTGCGCCACGCGCGCCGAACCGCCCAGCTCGTGCACCGCCCTTAGCACCGGCTTTTCGAATGCCTCCTGAGGCGTCTTGAGCCCCGACCGCGATGCTCTGCCCAGCTTCTTCCTTCTGCTACGGCGGCGCGGCGCACTCGCGGAGGCCGGGGCCTGCTCCCACTCGTTCTTGAGGGCCAACACCTTGTCCCGAAAGGCGGCAACCTGCTTACCCTTGGCGGCGAGCTCGCTGGCAGCGCGGAAGTCCCCAGCCGACCCCGCCGCGGCCACCTTCTTGGCCAGGGCCTCGATGGCCGCCTGGATCTCCTCCAGCACCATATCAAACGCTACCGCGACCCCATTCTCCGCCATTGGTCACTCCTTACGTTGGCTGACCCTCTTCCAGGGCACGGGCCACTATCGCCTCACTGCAGACCAAGCGCGGCAACTCGTCGTGCTCATTGCTGCCCGCGAGCGCACTCGTTGGCAAGCGTCTCGGCGGCCGCCCATCGCGGGTCGGCGAGAGCTGCGTCCACCTCTGAGCCAGCCACTCTGGCGCGAAGCGAAGCTGCGCTGAGCGACGCCACATAGAGGTCTATATCCCTCGTCTCGTCGGCTGGCCATTCCGGGTAGTCTCCCAGCAGCCGCACCGCCTGGTGGTAGCGTCCGTTCTTTGTCCCCTCGCGCTGGACGGCCTGCCGCAGCAGCTCGGTGAGGTTCCCGTCGCTCATGCAGCGCAGAGTGCGCCCCAGCTCTCGCAGCAGCCGATTGCGGGCCGCCTCGACCTGCGCGCGCAAGCCGTCTTGCTCAGTCCTTTGCGTTGCCTCGGCCAGTGCATCCACGCGCTCCCGGGCTGCCCGCTGCGCCTCTTGGCTGGCGATAACGACCAGGGCCGGCGATGCGCTCTGACCTGCCCAACGCGCCAGTAGCTCGCGCAGCTCAGCAGCCGACTTGACCGTCACGATGCCTCTCTCTCCCAGCCAGCGGGCCTCGGCACAGCGAAAGGCCCCATTCTGGGCCTGGGCCAGAACCAGCGGTAGCCGGCTGCCCACCGGAAGGCGACCAGCCAGGTCTTGAATCGCTTGACTGCCGAGGGTGAGTGGCAGCAGGCTTGGGTCACGCTCCAGCGCCTCACGTTCCGTGGTCACGTCCGCTGCTCTGCGAATGCCGTGTAGATGCCACGCACCGCCCTTGCGGCGCCGAGAGGCGCGCACCGGTCCCTCGAGCTTGGCCAGCTCCTCGAGGGCCTGCTCCAGATCCGGCCTGCTGACGGGCGGAGTGGGGCGCTCCTGCCTCTTGGCCGAGGCATCGGCGTACGCCGCCATGACCATCTCGTCGGCTTGCAGTCGGCCAGCCAGGTCCTTCAGGGACGCCAGCAACCCGTCCATCTCCGAGCTGGATAGGGGTCTCTGCAGTACCCCACGCGCCGCTGCCAGCACCGGCTGCATCGGTCCCACATAGTGCTCAAACAGGCCGCAGCGCTCGCGCAGCAATTCGTACACGCGCAGGTCAACGCTGTCGTCGAGGAACAGGTTACGGATGGGCAGCACGGGCGCCTGCTGGCCGATGCGGTCAATGCGGCCGATGCGCTGCTCCACCTTGCTCGGGTTCCAGGGAAGGTCATAGTTGATCAGCGCGCTCGCCGCCTGGAGGTTCAATCCCTCGCTCGCGGCATCGGTGCAGATCAGAATCCTGATCCGACCATCGCTGAGCCGTTCGGTCACCTCAGCGCGGCTGACCTGGTGCCATTGACCGCCCTCCAGCACCTGACCACCGCTGCCGCTGAAGCAGCCCAACGTCTGCCCATAGACCGGCCGCAGCCGGTCCCGCAGGTATTCCATCGTATCCTGGTACTCGCTGAACACCAGCACCGACCTGCCACCTGCCGCGACCTCATCCAGCAGCCTGGAGAACCGCATGAGCTTGCTGTCGGTACTGCCCAGCGCATCCAGCCGCTGCAACAGATGGTCGATTTCGTACGCCTCCTGCTCGGCGGCCTGCGGCGTCGATGGAGCGGCCGGATCGATGCGCTCGTCCATACCGGCATCGGCCAGGTCGCGTGCGTCCATCTGCTCCCCTTCGGGTTTCAGCCAGGCCTCCCACCATTCCCGCCGCATGACCTTTTCGCACAGTTGCCGGCGTCGCTCCAAGCTGCGACGCAGGGCCAGCGGACAACTCGCGGCTCGCCGCCGGTACACCGTCATCACGAAACCTTTGCCGCCCTTTTCTCTCTCGAGCTCGTCAAAGCGGCGGTCGATGTAGCTAGTGATGGCCACGTACGAGTCTCGCTCCGCCTGGTCCTCATAATCAAATAGTACGTCGTGTACGTCCCGCCTGGCAGGCGGCTGCGGCAGCAAGCCCATCTGATAATACCCGTGCAGGGTGCGGCGGGTGTTGCGATGCATTCGCCGGCCTAGCGGCGCGCCGTGCCGCAACCATTCAGCGATGCCCGCGCGCTGGGGGCCCATGGTGTGAAAGGCCAGGTTCTGCGCTGTCTGAGACACGCTTCTGGCCACAATCCCGCCCGGGCCAGCCGGAAAATCCCGGTCGGAAAGAATGAGCCGTGCCACCCGTTCTGCCTCTGACAGGGGTAGCGCCTTGGTGCGCAGCTTGGCCAGTGCGCCATAGTAGCCGCGTACCTCGTCGAACTCGACCATCCAACGGCCGCCGATGCCCAGGACGGACAGCAAGTCCCAGGGCTCCCACGGCCTGGTTTGCATCGGAGTGGCGCTGAGCAGCAGGATGCCGCGCGTGCGGCGCTTGAGCTGCAAGTCCCGCAACAGCTCGAGCAAGAGGGTCCCCGAGTTGAACTCGCCTTCTATGTCTGACCGCCGCCGTGCCGCGTGGGCCTCGTCTAGCAGGACCAGGTCCCACGGCGGTGCGCTTAGCACGGCCTCGCGGTTGCCCGAAAGGCGGGCCCACTCACGGCTCAGCAGTAGCACTGGCTCATGGGCCAGGGCCGTCGCTGGGTCGGTTGGTGCTGCTCGTCCGTCTGGCCACATCAGCTTGCCGCCGTCGCAGATGGGCACGATCAGCCCACCCTTCTCTCGTAGCTCGTCTTGCCACTGCTTGAGCAAGCCGGCTGGCACCAGCAACAGCGCCCTCTGTACGCCGCCGCCGGTCAATAGTCGCCTGAGGGCCAGAATGGCTTCGATCGTCTTGCCCATGCCCACTTCATCGCACAACATTCGGCCTGCCGGGAAGGCCGCGGCACAGTCGTCGACCACCGGTCCCTGATGCGGCCAGAGGTCGACGGGCGCCGTAGCGTCGCAGGCCAGTTGCCCGTCCGGTAGGTAGGGGGCCACCGCCAGCCAGTTCCACAGCATCGCTGCTCTGGCGCTTGGTAGGTCGAGAGTGACCTCCCCGGGGGGCTCAGTGGGGGCTAGCTTGACCAGCTCGAGTCGCACGGCATCGGGCAAGGGCAAGGAGGTGACGTACTCGTCGCGGTCCTGCCACAGTTCCTCGAAACGAGACCGGTAATAATCGGTGAAGCTGCTATCGTTCCACGAAGTGCGCAGCTCCACTTCCTCATAGTTCTCGACCAGCGCCGAGCCGCTCTCGTTGTCGCTGCCCATAAAGGCCACACGCTGGCCGTATTCGTCGGTGATCACGCCGAACTTGGCATGGCTCATGCCCCCAAAACGCCGCATGACGCCTACGCGCACTTCCAGCCAGCCCTTGGCCACCAGCCACGCCAGCATGGCCAGGCGGTTCTTTTCCAGGGCCGATTGGGGGGTTTTGAACTGTGCCAGGAGGCGGCGCACCAGTGGCTCCTGGTCGCCAGTGGTCAGCAGCGCTCGCAGGTCGTCCGGGTCGAGATGCTCGTTCACTAGCAGCCGCACCGCCGGCTTGGGCGCCTGGTCGCCCAGCCGTTGCAGATTCTCGATAAAGCCACCAAAGCCGCGCGCCGCCACGCTGAGGACGTGGCTGGAAAAGTAGCCACAACAGCGGTCATAGCTCACGGCGCAGCGGAGGGCCGGAACGTACAACTGGTTCAGCAGCTCGGGGTCGGGAGCTCGCAGCCGGTCAGGCCAAGTGTGCTGGCGCAGCCCCAGTCCCTCGCTCGCATTGCTGCCCATGAGCATCTTCCTCCCTCTCTCCTCATCGCGGCACCGCTAGTTACTGCTAGGCCTCGTACTCTTCCTCGTCCTCTTTGAGCAGCCGCGGCTGCGCTTGCACTGGCGCTCTCCACTCTGGCGCCGGCAAGGAAAACAGCGGCCCCAGCAGCTCGTGCCAGGCGCGGAATTCGGGGAATTTGTCCGCCGCAGTGGTCTTGCCCCTTTTGCCGGGGAACTGCACCGCCGGCGGCGCGGCCTTGACCAGGGCATCCATCAGCCGGGCACAGGGGCTAGCGGCACCCCACCCCTGCTGGCGCGCCATGCCGCGCGCCGCGCCAATGCCGGCCTGCCCGGCACCGGCCTCGGCGTAGCGCAAGGCCAGGGCGTGACAGGCATCGATGGCGGTATGGAAAGTCTCATCTGCGGGGTGAATGAGCCGCACGGTGCGACTGCGGCGGCCGCCCCCGACCCCGGGCAGCTCCATCTGCTCTTCCTTGCGCTTCAGTGCCTTTTCCCGGCGTCGCTCCTTGGCCGAGAGCAGGCGCACCTTGTCGCCGCTCTTTTCCACCAGCCCGGCACTCACCAGGCTGTTCACGTCCATGCCCACCGAGCGGCCGAGCAGCATGGCCTCGTTAAAGCGGAACTCTTGCGCCGCCAGCACATCCCAACACAAGAGCACAAAGCGGCTCTCGGCATCGACCCCCGTCAGGCCGCGCTCGGCGAGCTGGGCTGCGCGCCAGTCGGCCACGGCGTCGGCCGCAGCCTGTATGGCCTGGCTCACGCCCACCGGTTCGCCGGTGTCGGTCTTGACCGCGGCATAGCGGGTAAAGACCTGCATCGCTGGGCCAAAGGCGCCCACTAGCTGGTCCACTGCGGTCAACCCCTCGGCCTTGAGGCGGCTGGCGGTGCTCTGGGCGGCCTGGCGGATTTCGGCTTGCATCGCCTCGTCAAAGTAGCCACGCTCGGCCCCCGGCTCGCGCTTGCGCGCCACCAGCAGCACCGTGCTTTGGGCGGCGTTCTTGTTGGCCTGGTGCAGGCTGTGCTGGCTCTCGGTGCGCACTGGCCAGGTCGCGCTGATGGTGAAGCCGGCATCGATCAGCGACTGGAACAGGTTGGCCCAGGCGTCCTGTTGCTTGTGCGTGAACATCACCGTGAGCACGCCGTCGTCGCGGAGCACGCGATGGCACTCGCGGAAGATGTCGGTCATGAGCTGCTGGTAAAAGGCGTGCGCCTTGACCCGGGCTTCTCCCTTCTCCTGGTCGTCCTCGCGGTGGCGGCTGAGGTTGACCACCGCCTCCTGATCGTGCTCCGACAGGTAGGTGGAGAACCACTCGGGCCGGCGGTGGCCCTGGGTGCGCTTGAGCCAGACGTAGAAGAAATCGGCCAGCTCCGAGTACTGTACGTTGTCGGCATAGGGCGGATCGACCACTACAGCGGTCACGGACTGGTCCCCCAGGTCAACCAGATGAGTGGCGCTGCCCTGGGTGACGGTGACCGGCTGTACGTGCTCGGCGCGCGGGAGCCTGGCAATATCCTCGTAGGCCTCGAGAACGTTGTCGATGGCCCAGGCCAGGCCCGCGCCCGAAACGCAGGCCGCCAGCTCCCCAAACGTCGCCTTGAAGGCATAGTCGTGTCGGTCCCACTTCCCAGCGATGACGCAGCGCCCGGCGTCCCACCTTCCCAGGATGCAGTTAAAGTTGCAGAACTTGTCAGCGATGAATGCCAGCAGGTGCACCACCGCCTCGCCCAACTCCTGGCCCTCGGCCTCGAGGATCTCTGGCCGCAACCGACGCAGCTCCTCCACCAGCAGACCCATGGCCAGCAGTTGCCGCGGCGCGAACATATCGGCAAAGGTACGCATGCCAACGTTGAGCGGCTCCTTGGTCTTGTCGCCCAGGGGGATTTGCTCCGTGGGAACGATGCCATCCCTCTCCCAGTCTGGCCTCAGGCGCTTGAGCTCGCGCTCGGCCGCCTGCAGCGCCTCGAAATCCCGCTTTTCCGGCGGGCGGAACTCGAGCTTGCGCGCTTTGGTGGCCACGGCATAGAGGCGATACCCCATCTGGCCCTGCTGAGCCAGGGCCTTGATCGTCTCCGACGGGATTTCCTCCTGGGTAAAGAGCGACCAACCCCGGCCGCCGTCGTAGGTAGGCTGTGGCGCCGTGCGCAACTGTCCAGCACCCTTGCCCACCTGGCGCACGCGGATGGTCCACTCGCCCTTGGCGCGGTTGGTCACCACCGGTTCAGCCACGATGTGCGGCCCGCCCTTGACCCGCGATAGGCTCCAGTCTCCCACCAGAGGCGTGGGGTGGCCGGTGCCGGGGCAAGGCACCGTGCGCGCAAAGATGTAGGTGTAGGCGGGTATCGGCCCCTCGACGGCATAGAACTCGGACATCCGCTCCACGAACCGGTCGCGCCAAATAGCGGCCCACTTCCTCGCTGCTGTTGCTGGGTTGGACCCCAGGCGCAGCGGGTAGTCGACCGTCGCTTCCAGGATAGAGCAGGCGACCGGGCTGTACTCATTGGCCATAGCGATCAGTCCGAGTCTCGCTGCCTCCAGCGGGATTGACCCGCCACCGGCCATGGGATCGAGTGTCGTGGGCACTTGGCCCCAGGTCGCGTGCAGGGCCTGGTGCATCCGCTCTACGTCGGGCTCTCTAATGGTAGCGGAGAAGGCCCGCGGTCCATGCGGATTGGGAATGCGTTCGGTCGCGTCGCCCCTGCCCTCCAAGACCTGGCTATTTCGCGCAATGGTTGCCGAGTCCGCATAGAACCCCAGCAGCCGCTCGAAAACGTCGTGCGGAAAGTCAGCCGGTAGGAGCGATCCCAACACCGCGGCGCGGGAGATGGTCAGCGGCCGCCGGGCCCACCACACGTGCAGGCGGTTTGGCGGCGGATGCAGGCCGGTGCTGTTCTCGCGCATACACTCTACGCCGATGGCCTGGGCTGGCAGCCAGTCTTCAATCAGTACGCGTCGTTTTGGGTTCATCGCACTGCCTCCATCAGGATGCGGAACGCGCGCAGCGCGCGTGTGTTATCGACCTGACCCAGCAGCCCTAGCCACCAGGCTGCCTGGTCGCCCGGGGTGTGGCGGATGTGCTTGGCCGCCAGCAGCAAGCGCTCGCCATCGCGCAGGCCAGCGGCGAGCAGCCCGTAGCAGGCCACCCGTGCCCCCCAGTCGGCATCCAACGGGTGGAAGGCCCCCCGCGAAAGCACGTCCTCGCTCCTCTGGCCAGCCTCAGCTTCGTTTCGTCCGGCCAGCACGGCCTGGCGCAACATCATCGCCGCCGCCCCAAAGCACAAGGGGCTCAGCGCGGCCACACGTCGCAGTCGGTCTCGGCCGGCGTTGTTGGCCTGGCGGCGGTAGATCACCGCTGCCGTGCCACCCTTGCGGTCAACAACGCGCAGGGCAAAAGGCGCCTGCCTGGTTGGGCTAGCTGGCACCACTGGTCTCCTCCTCGCCGAACTCGGCCTCTACCGACACCGTGCCAGCGGCCTTGACTTTCGCGTTGCGCACCGGTTCCTCGCCCAGGGGCCTGGCCGGCGCGGCCAAGTCGAGCGCCAACGACGCGCTGAACTGCACCGTGGCGGCATTGCAGGCCCGCTGCATCTCCCTGGCTCGCTCGATGGGCTTGAGCGGAGAGCTGTGCTTGACGTCGTTGACGGCGAAAAAGAGCTGGCCTCCGCCCGACAACTCTCCCGAGACATTGACGCTCAGCCATAGGGCCCGCGCCCCAAACGGCTGCGCGATGTCGATGAGGTCGCCGGCGCGGTCCAAAGAGTTGGTCGACAGGGTCAGCCGTAGCAGCGGCCGCCGTGCCGCGTACTTGACCGCCTCGTCCCACTCCTTAGTGCTGACCGTCTTGGCCTCGCCGCTCGGATGCCAGGCGCGGTACTTGTCGTCAACCACCACCATCAACTGGCCGTCTACCTCTTGCCCGTTCAACTGGCCGGCGTCAATGGCGTCGCGCACCTTTTGCTCGCTGGTGAACTTGTCGGTGGCTGCCTGATGGATAGTGAGCAGCTCGCCTGATGGTGCGGCCGCCACCTGCTGCCAGGCCGAGGCGCAGGGCGCGCTGGACGGTGCCAGCAGTACGTCGCTGCTTAGACTGAACGCCGGACACTGGACACCGGCCTGCAGCGAGCGCTGCTCGGGCGGTCCCGTATAGCAGCCCTGCCGGGCATAGACAGACCCGTCGGGCAACCGCAGCAAGAGCCGGCCTTCTTCAATGGCTTTGCGGATGGCCTTGCGCACCGGTTCCTCGTCGCGCATCAGGCGCAATCGAGGACTGGCCAGGGCGCGTTCGTGCACCGCGCTGGCCAGTACGGCGCCGTCGTGCTCCAGCGAAGGTGTGGCCCCCTTGACCAGCTCGTCTAGCAACAGGTCCACGTCCAAGGCATCGCCGGCCTCATAGATCAAGTGCTTGTCGTCCAGCATGTCCTTCAGTTTCGTCTGACCATCGACGTCCCTGAGCGGCCCCACATTGGAGACCAGATACTCCTCAGTCAGGGTGACCGATGGCCGGCCCTGGAAGACCACGCGGTTGAAGGCGCGCAAAGTCTGGCGGCGCGCCGTGAGCTGCAGGTCCGGCAGCAGTGCCTTGACCTCGTCGAGCAACGGGGTGGTGCGGGTCCGGCCGGTGCAGCGCTCCTGCTCCTGGCGCTGGATCTCTTGCGCCACAGTGAGCCGGCGCGTGGCCTGGGCCGCAACTTCGAACTGTGCCGGTGTAGCCGCGATGCCCAGGATCGCGTTGCGGAAGCGGCGCGGGAACCGGTTGCCCGCATCGGCCTCCTCGGTATAGTCGCATATCTCCTGGGCGAGCGCCTCGGATTCAGTCAGCACCAGCTTGAGCTGGGCACTATCGGCTACGGCGCTGGGACCGTTGGGGTAAGCCACCAGAGTAAAGACAGTACCGCGAAAGTAGTTGTGGGCCATCGTGCGCACCGCCTGCCGGGCGTCTTCGCTGCTGACAGTGCCGCTGCGCTCCTCGATGATCTTGTTGATGTTGGGCTCATAGCGGAACTGGAAGCGAGTGCGGCCCTCATCGTGGTAGATGTGCCAGCAGTGTTGGAGCAGCCGGTCCACGGCCTCGCCTGGCTCCGAGCCGGTCTCGTTCGGGCGGAGCACAGCCAGGGTGAGGTCGGCCTTGCTCATGGTGGCCCTTTCGTTCAGCGGCAGGCTTTCGAGCAGCAGGGCGGTCGCCACACGGCGATGGACGTCCGATCCCTGCACCTCATCGAGCTGTCGTGCGTGACGCAGCACGTCGGCATTGACGGACGGCTTGAACGAGTCGCGGTGCAGCCGGTCGAGCAGGTCGGCCTGGATGCGGCTACTGCCCCAGTCGAGGTCGCCGGCCGAGATGAGGAACAGGTCGCGCTCTTGCTCCCACACATCGCGGACGATGCGGGCAAACAGGCGCAGCGTGCCGCGGCTCTTGTGGAAATCCTGCAGTGCGGCCAGGCGATCCTGTGCCGTCTCTAGCAGGCGGGGATGGAAGGGATAGGTGCGGGAAATGACCTTGGCATAGTCAACGGCGGCTCCACCGGGCAGTGCCTCGGGCAGCTCAGCCTTGACCCGCTCGTAGGCACGGTAATACTCGCTGGAGGCAGTCTCCGCTGCGCCTCGCTCTATATGTTCAAAGAGGCGGCGCACAATGACTTCCGCCGCCTCCTTGCCGACGGGGTCAAAGCCGCTCGCCCTGCGACCGATGATGCCGTCCAAGTCGCTTGCTGCTGCGCTTAGCCTGGTGGCTTCGATCAGCTCGTGCGCCTGCTTGGCGTACACGGGCTGACCGGCCGGGTCCGTGAGCACCAGCACCGCCTGGCGTCGTGCCCCTACCTCGGCCATCAGCGTAGAAACGAACGAGAGCACGGCATTCTTCTCCTGTTCGTTCAAGATAGCCATATACATCACCAGCTCATCGAGGAGGATGAGCACCGGGCCGTCGGGTAGCATCTCACGCACCTTGCTGGCTGGGGGCACGTCGTCTGGCGAGTCCATCGCTTCGATCGCCCGGTACGCCGGCTCTCCGCCCAGTTGATAGGCCACCTCGCCCCACAGGCTGTGGACCTTGATAGCTCCATGCTCCGCAACCAGGGATTTGCCAAAGGCCCGCGCATCGAGCCCGGCTACGGCAACCCTACGTGGCCGGCCGGCGGCGGGCAGGAGTTGCGTTCCCAGCGTGGGCCTGGCGATGTTGTGCGCCAGGTGCCACAGCGCGATGAGGGTGTGGGTCTTGCCGCCGCCAAACCCAGTGCTCAGGCGGAGCGGAAAACCGGCCTCGTTGGGATTGGCCAGACGGTCGAAAACCGTGGTGACGACCTTCTTGAGTGTCGCGGTCGGGTAGGTGTTGGCGAAGAACCGCTCGGGATCCTGGTACACACTAGGGGCTACCCCGCCGACGACTTGGCCGAAATCGGCCGCAAAAATGGCGTCCTCGAGGTCGCCTCTGAGCACCTCGGGGCGTGGAACACAGGTTTCTCGTACCGACTTCATCGGAGATCCCTCCTTAGCTATGCCGAATGACGTCGCGTGGCCGGCCAGGCAAGAAGAACAGGCGCTGCTGGTCCAAGCGCTGGGCCGGGCCGGACTCTGTCCTGCCTGTCTCTGGATTCAGTTAGCTGCAATTGGGGAGCCCCGCCGAGCGCGAGGGGCAAAGCCGCCAGCATGAGGGGCACTGCGCAGGGCCGTATGGAGATGCCACAGGGGAAAGGACGCCGCATCACACTCTCCCAGGCGATGGTTGGAATGGCGGCGAGGGCGCAACTCACCGCTGTGAGCTGGCAAGGCAGCTCACTGGGACATTATACTGTTGTTGCGGCCAGCCCGCAACAAAATAACACGGCTGACCCCTCGCGGGCCAGCCGTGTCCTCTTACTCCCTCCCTCGCGCTATTCCGTCGGCGGAGCGTCGGCCTCCAGCCGCTCCAGCGTCTGGCGGGCGATGTGCCAGGCCCCGCTGCGCCAGCGCAAGCACAACCTGTCGGCCGACCCGTGACGGCACAGAGAGTCCCGGTGCATTACCCCACCTCGGTGATCCACTCGCGGCACTTGCGGTCGGCCCACTCCTGACCAAAGGTGACCAAAAAGGCGAAATCTCCGTCGCGCTCCGGCACCTGGACAATCCCATGCTGACCCCACGTGCCGAGGTGAGGCCTGAAGCGACTACCAGGCGCCCGGATGTCGTGCACTTTTTGTCGGGTGTAGTCAGCGTATAGCTTCAGTTGCACCTAGGGCTCCTCGTGCTCAAGCACCCCGCGACACTATGACTCGCCGTGGGGTTTGAGTTCAGCTGCGAACTTGTCCAACTCATTGAGCATCAGCTCAAATGCGTTCACCATCGCCTCCAGATTAGCCTCGTCGACCGTAGCGCGGAGATAGTAGTTGCCGCCCTCTTTGAAGAGGCCGGTAGCGAGGATCTTCCGGCGCAGAGCGTCAGCAAAGGTCGGCTCGCGGATTGATCCAGCGAAATAGAATTCGAACCTACGCGGCGCCCAGCAGTAGGCAAACGTCGTCACGCCTGTGGGGAGGTCGGCACGCAAAGAGAGGCCCACCCGACCCCAATAGACAATGCAGCGTCCCGCTGCGGCTTGGTCGAGGGCGTGGGTAAAGAACTGCTTTGCGCCCGGGGCGCATTTGGCGAGGAACTCCTCTTGCGTGATCGGCCGAGTGGGCTGGGGTCGTCTCGCAGCCTCTGTCAGGCCGATAACACGGGGTGCTATGGCAGGGGGGTGGTCACCCTTCGCACTCTGGTACTGCTTCAGCTCGATGGCCAGCACCCGTACGTTCTCCATCTCCTCGTTCAAGAACTCCACCAAGCGGCGCAGCTCACTTGGCGTGCTATCCGTCACGAATATCAGGCGGATGCGCCGGCCCGCCAGGTTGCCTTCGACGACGCTCCAATATGCATCCTGGTCTTTATCTGCACCGAGGAGCTTGCTAACCTGGTCCTCCAGCGTTGCGCCCGCCTGCTCCGCCGTTTTCTCGGCCTGTGCCTTGATCTGGTCCACGCTCCAGTACTGAACGCCGTTGGCCGCATAGTCGAGCATCTGCACCACGACCTCGCGACGAGTCCTTGTATCGGTTGCCCTCTTGCACTCCACAAAGGTGGGGATGCCGAACTGGTCAAGGAACAAGTGGTCGAGGCTCCACCTCCCCGCACCATCGGCGACGTCGGGGACGGGCATCTCGCGTGTGACCAGCATCCAGCGGCAGGGGTCGTCGGGTTCGATCTGGTCGCCTGGCAGCAGGTCTGGGTACTTGGCAAGCAGGTCCTGAAGCGCGTCCTCGCTCACATATTCACTCTCCTCCAGCGGAACCAGCGTTCCCTTCTCCTTGCCGATCAAGAAGATCTTGGATTTGAACATCGCCCGTTCATCCTCCCTCAGCATTGTAAACATGGACGCTATCGTACGGTCGGCGGCTACGGCACGAGAGCTAGTATGCTGTCGCCACGTTCATCGCCGAGCCTGGCCCGTCGGAAGGCACCAGCCGCAGTCGGCAAAGGGCCACCCCTTGCCTGCTGCAAAGGCACAGGCCTCCTCATACGTCGCGAACCCTCTGTAACCGCCTTCACCGTACTTGTGCTCGCCGCCATGCTGCCTGATGTACTTGCAGCCCGCGAGGTGAATCCTCGACCGGGAGTTGGCTCGGTTCCAGTACACGACGTAGCGTGCGTTGTCCAGGTCAGATGGCGCTGGCGAAGCGCGGGACCTGCCCCTGATGGAGGTGTTAGACTCCTCAGAGGCCTCACCGAGAATGCCAGTCGCCCCTACGGGCACGGGCGCAACCATGCTGTCCTCTGGCGCCGATGGCCGTGGCTGGCCCGGCCCCACGGGGATCTGGCCGACAGAGCCAGGTGCCTGCTCGGCAAGGACGGATGCATCGCTGTTCTTGATGAGGTTCGCCCGCCCTGTGCGCACCATCCTTCGCCTTATGAAGTACCACGATGCGCCGGCGGCGAGCACGACCGCAGCTATCACCACCACCCGGTTCGGGGTCACCGTCAATCTCCGTTCATGTCGCTTAGCCCTTCCGTGGCCGTCCGCCTTCTGGCGCCAAGAGCGCCATCGGCCTCGGAGACTACCCCTTAGCCATTCTGAATGAGCTCAATGAGCCGCTCGATTTCGGCGCAGTCGATGCCTCCCCGCTCATCATCCTGGCTGGTTAGCAAAGTGCCATTGGGCCCTCCGCCCTGCGCGGCCGGAAGGATGCCCAGCGAGGCATACCATTGCAGCTTGCGCTCCCACTTGCGCCGATAAGTAGGCTCTCGCAGCTTGCCCAGATGCTCCCAGTAGAACACCGCACCCGTCTCGTCATCGGCGATGGTAAAGTCCGGGTAGCGCGGCGCGCCGCTCTTGCCGAGCAAGGGCTGCTCGTAGCGATACTCAATGTTGCGCGCATGAAGCATGTTGGCAATAATGACCTCGGACTTGCTGCGGACCGGTTCACCGCGGAGGGTGCTATGGATGAGCTCCTGCTCGAGGAAGCGCTCCGTTGGTCCCTGCGCCTTGCCTGTCGCTTGCTCCCTGGATGGCAGGCGCACTAGATTGGGGGCGTGTAGGAGATTGGTCAGCCGCGCCGCGGCGTCGGAGTGATAGTCGTCGGAGAAGGCGCGCAACTCGTGAAAGTCGCCCTGGTGGAGAATGACCAGGCGGTCGTGCTGGCGGGTCAATGCGGTGTAGAGCAGCTCGCGCGACAACAGCCGACAAGGATTGGGTAGGACGACTATGGTCAGTCCGAACTCGGACCCCTGCGCTTTGTGAATGGTGAGGGCGTAGGCGAGCTCCAACGGCGGATCGCCCTCTTCGCCGAAATCCTTGCCACCAAAGCCGTAGGAGAACCCGAGCTGCGAGGCGAACTCTACCTGCAGTTTCCAGGGCGGGTCCCTGAATGGCCAATTCCTGCCTTTGAACTGGCCAACCACAATCCCCACTTCGCCGTTGGCCACGTAGGCCAAGGCGTCCTGCTTTGGGTAGACGTCACGGTGGCGGTGGTTGACCAGGTTGATCACCTTGTCCCCGTACAAGATGCCCTGTGGACCGATTGGCTTGGGAATGCGGCGCTGGGCGTTGAGAAGGTGCGCATCTCTTGCGGTCTGTCCGCGAAACCGTGTCTGGATGGTGCGGTTCAGCGCGTCCACACCGTGGGGAAGATTGCGCACCGGCGACAAGATCTGCCAGGCCTCGGCCCTCGTGGCGGCCCCTTCGCGACTGCCGGTAGTGGGCCAGAAGTAGTTGCGGCCTGCGTAGGGTGCCCCTCCGAGCGTTTGCTCGAAGGCGGCCGCGTCTGTCGCGTCCTGGAGTCGCAACTCCTCAACCAGCACCTGCAGCAGCTTCTCCTGTAGCTCGTCCGAGTTGTCCCAGCGCACGAGCCGCAGCCGCGGCGAGAGGTCAGCGTCGGTCACCTGAGACCAGACCTCGTCATCGCCAGGCTCCAAAGGCCGCCCGCTGAACCATTTGGCTAGCTCGAGGTCCAGGAACCGGTCGGTTTCCGCGGTTCCGGTAGCCTGCTGGCGGCGGACTACCGTTAGCTCAGCTAGCCCAGGCACCACGAGGGGGAACAGTGCGTGGGCGTTCTCTGGCGTGAGGGCCCGCACGATGTCCAAGAATGGGCGGCCAGCGCCAATGGGCGGCAACTGCCGAGGATCGCCAACCAGCACCAGACGATCAACGCGGTCGAGCGCGTCCAGCACGGCCGCCAGCATGGCTTCGGTGAGCATGGAGCACTCGTCGATGATGACCGTGCGAGCGATATCGACCTTGGGAGCGGTGGACAATCGGTAAGTTCCGGTTGGTCCGTAGTAGCGATCCTTATCGAGGAGGAACTGGGCGATGGTCTGCGCTCCAGGGATGTTGATCTTGACCCTCGCCTTGCCGGTGGGGGCCAGCACCAGCACCCCTCCGGCCTGGACCTCCGGCGCCTTGCACAGAACGCGTACCACGGTGGTCTTGCCTGTGCCGGCTGCGCCTGCAAGGACGCTCAGGCGCGAGGCGAACAGCTCCTGCAGTGCAGCCGTCTTCTCCTGGCGCGCAGACTCTTCAGTCTCGTCGCCGACGGGCCCCGTTAGCTCTCGGTCTAGCCTCTCGCGCCAGTCAATCTGGGCTTCGTGTCTCCTGCCCCTGACACGCCTCTGCACCGCATTGCGAATGACCTCGCCGAACTCGCGCTGCTCTTTGAGTTGGTAGGCTGACGTGCCGTCGGCCAGTCGGACAATGGTGACGGAGGGTGCCAGATCCGTCTCGAGCACGTTCATCATGTCTTCATCGAGTGGCAGCTCTGGCTGCACCTGCTGGGCGCGAACGCGCCTCACGACTTGCGAGCGAGTTTGCAGGGTGTGACCCTCCAAGGCGGCGAGCTCTAGCTCTTGAACGATGAAAGCGCGCACTCGTCGTGCGTCAGTTGGATCGTCCACGCGCGACGGCGCCGGCAGGGCGTACTTCTCGCGCAGACTTGGGTCCGGAAAGACACCCCTGTCCACAGTACCCAGGGCAATCGCCGCCGGGGCCACGCGGTCACGCTCGTAGAGCTCGTATGGGTTCTTGAGCAGGTCGGAGTCATTGCAGTCGATTCGCAGCTCCTGGCGCGAGCCATCTTCGTGGACATAATAGCGGGTGGCCTGTTCTGGGAGCAGCTCAAAGCGACTCAGCAGTTGCAGCAGCGCGCGGCGTTCAGCGGGCAGGGCGATCCACTTCCTGCTGGTGGTGGCAGTGACGTGTTTGCGGAGAGCCTCCTGGAACGTTCGCGGTTCACGCAGCAACTTGTCTACCACCGGCCAAGGATCCCCGCCGTGCGCGGCCATTATCCTCTCCAATTCATAGGCCAGCAGAGTGCCCTTCTCAATGCCAAATGCAGTGAGGGCGGACCCGAGGCCGGGACAGGGTCCGCGCATCCGCCACAGCTCGCTCAATCGCTTGTCGATCCAGTCCCGTGCCTGGTCCCAATTGCCAGGCACGATGCTGGCGATGTTCTGCAGAGCTTTGTCGCAGGCCAGGAGCGCGGCGATGGCTCCGTCGTTGGTCACGTGCTCTGAGGTAAAGCTGAAGGACCAGAATTGGTCATCCGGAACAAAGGCCACATAGGGAGTTGGATCCTCCTCCGGGTGCGATCCGAGATAGGCGAGCACCTCGTGGTATGGCAAGAGGAACCCTTCAGTGCCGGCAGGGCGGATCGAATGCTGCACGGCTCGGTCCCAGATCATCGATTGCAGAGCACCAGGCTGCTGGTAGCAGTACTCTACGGCGTTGGCGACGGCAGTCACACGCCCCACGCCCACCAGCACACGGCGAGTGTCCTCCACGAGAGGAGTACGCTTGGCATAGAAGAAGCAGAGCGACTGGTTCGGCTGGATCGCGCTGAAGAAGGTATCGAGCATCAGCAGTTGGTTGTGCTTGCTCTGCAGCCACGCAGTGGTGAAACCCATCAACTCGGTGGCCTTCTGCTCTAGCTCTGGTGCAAAACCTAGCTCCAGTTCGGCTGTACGAGCTGGTGCGTTCTCTTTGAGCATCCAGTTGAAGGGGATACAGGCTGCTGAGTAGGCTGGGTGGCGGTAGGGGGTGGGTCCAAAGTGGGCATGAGCCTGGCTGCGTTCAACATAGGGGTGATTGAGTGTTCGCGTACTTTCCTGTGGGCACATAAAGTTGCCCCGTTCGCTGAGACAAGCAGGAAGCTGGTTAGGTGGGATCTCGGTCCAGCGCCTGCCTGCAAGCGCGCACTCCGCATCGTCGTCGCGCGTGTCACGAATGCGCCCCAGGATCAGGCAGGATAGGTTATCCTTTGGCTTCTGGCAGACCTTGCCGGTCCAGTCGGTGTCGTGCCAGGGCACCCGAATGGAGAGGTGCCGCAGGGGAAGCTGTCTCGCTCCGTCGGAAAGCATCGTTCAAACCTCCCGAGTTGCTAGTTTTGGTGCACTCGGCACATCCGGACTACCCTAGGCCTCGTGCCGTTGATGCTTTCTCTGCGGCAAAGCTTGCACGGGTTCCTGGTGTTCCGGCTGTGTCCCGTAATACCACGCGATCATCGTTGAGCTCTTGCCAGATGAGCTCCTTGGCCGACTCGAGGCCATGGCGAGACATCCCTTGAAGCAGGTCCAGTACCCTCTGTTGTGCGTCTGTGGACACGGAGACCTCCTGGTGGGTGTCGACCAAGCAACGGTGGCGCGGCCGCAGCGCGGGCGACGGTTTATGGGTTACAGCCGCGCGGCGTGGGGCACTGCGAGACGGCTGGGTTTCTGCGACTAGGCCGTCTAGCGAGGGGCCAACACGGCTCACGGGGGCATTATAGCCGTACCGTGGCAAGCCTACAAACGTGTGCAGCAGGACGGACGTCCTCTCCCTACCCCCCCGCCACCCACGTTCCCTCCGCGGAGACCGACGTCAGACACTCGTAAGGCGGGTAGGGGAAGCTGATGGTAAGTTTGACTCCGCGAATGCTGTACGTGCCATGTGCCTCGGCGGCCGAATCAAACGTGCCGCTGAAGGCGAACATGGTGTCGTCGTAGAGGAACTGACCGTCGGTGATGGCCCGGGGCCCGGCGTTGCTCATCCCCGGCTCGCCGCGGACATTGCAGCCCGGCGCGTCACAGTTGATGGTGATCCAGAAATCCCTGCACTCGGAGCCGTCCGGCAAGACGTGGAACATCACCGGCCTGTTCGCGTCGGCGGTGCCGGGCCACAGCACGGGCGGGGTGCGGAAGCGAGCCACGAGGGGCACCAGGACTCGCGCCGCCCGTACGGGAGGCGCCCGGGCGGTTCCCGAACTGCCGCTACGCGAGGGGGCGGTTGTCGAGCAGCCCGTACGGGAAGGGGGAAGCAGGTCGCGAGGTGCCCCCACGGCCGGCCAGAGGGCGGTTCCCGAACCGCCCCTACGGGAGGCGGAAGCGCGGTTGTCGAACCGCTCCGACGACAGACGCGAGGGCGGCCCACCAGGCGCTCGAATAAAAAGCGGGGGGCGGTTAGAAAACCGCCCCCCGCGATTCCCTGTCTGCAGGTCGCGCTATTCCGTCGGCGGGGCGTCTGCCTCCAGCCGCTCCAGCAGCTCCTTCGGCGGCACTACCGGCGTGGCCGTGGGCATCGGCCGGTCGTCCCTGGGCAGCGGGATCGGCTCGTCGCGCACGATCACCGGCGACCCGCCGGGCAGCCAGTACTGGATGACCAGCCGCGGCCTCTTGCTGACCTGCTCGGCCTCGGCGCTGGCAAAGAAGAACGATGCCGTCGACGTTCCGCCGCGCAGCAGCACCCCCTCGGCCGGCATTCCGGCGTACCACTGCTTGACCAGGTTGGTCACATCCCAGCCGTACCAGCGGGTGGGCCCGGCGGTGGTCAGCCGGTCCTCCGGCGCCGGCCGGCGGTCGGTGCTCACATCGCCCAGGCCGCCAGCTCCCCAGGGGAAGCCAGTGCGGGCGTTGGTCCAGGTGGCCTCGGAGATGGTCACCGTGCGGGTGATGGCGTACACGCCCAGCTCCATATCCGCTCCGCCCCAGCCGGCGGCATAGAGCTGCAGGCTGGCCTGGTGCACCGTGGCCCCGGCCGGCAGAGCCGGCAGGGTAAAGCGCAGGAGCGAGACGTTGGTCTGCTTGTAGCCGGCCTTGAGCAGCGGCGAGAGGGCATAGTTCGCCTGCGGGGCGTAGCGGTACAGGTAGGTGTCTTCGCTCTGGCCAGAGCTGCCCTGCTGGATGACCAGCGTGGTCAGCCCGGGCAGAGGCGTGGGCGTGGCCGTGGGCGTGGGCGTCGGTGTGGGCGGAGGCGGCGGCACCGGCGTGGGCGGGTTCGTCTGGCAGGCCCTGACGCAGGCCACGTCGCTCATCGGGATGGGGATCTCGATCTCGTCCGCGCCGAGCCAGGCATAGTTGGTCAGGCAGTGTCCGGCCGCCCAGCCATAGGTCTGGGCCCGGATCCACACGGCCAGGCTGTTGCCCGGCCCGAGTGAGCCGAGGTGCCAGACCACCTGGTTCACCCCGTCAAAGGTGCCGCCGGGCACATAGGTATAGGGGTAGCCGATGCCGGTCTGCACCGAGTAGGGCGCGATGCCCGCCGGCAGCGTATCGGTCAGCACCACATTGTTGATCGCCGATGAGCTGGTGTTGGTCACAAAGATATAGTACCAGAAGGTCCACGTGGCGCAGACGTCGCCGTGCGGCCTCATCTTGAGCGGGTCGATCGGGCTGTCAAAGCCAAAGTCCAGTGTATAGTTGGTCGGCTGGTCCACGGTCAGGTCGGTGGTGAACTGGCCCGGCGTGGTCAGGTAGTATCCGCCAATCGGCTGCACGGTCACCGTGTAGGTGGTGCTGAGCAGCAGGTGGGGGAACAGGTACATCCCGTTGGTGCCGGTGGTCGTGGTCACCACCAGTCCGGAAGAGCTGGTGAGGGTCACCACAACGCCGGGCAGGCCGAGCTCGAGCGGATCCTGGATGCCGTCCGCGTTCGGGTCGTACCACACGCGGTCGCCGACCTCGCCCAGGCCGCGCACGCCATAGTCGTGGTCCTCGTTGGTCGGGTTGGCCGACGTGAGCAGCGACGAGAAGTGGCCCGGCGTGGTCAGCCAGGTGCCGGGCGGCAGGCTGGCCAACTGGAGGGTGGTGGTGTAGTAGGTGTCCAGCGCCAGGTTGGTAAAGGTGTACACGCCATTGGCGTCGGTGGTGGTGGTGTAGGTGTGGCCGAACTGGTCGACCATCGTGATGACCACGCCGGGCAGGCCTGGCTCGCCAGGTCCCTGCACGCCGTTGCCGTCATAGTCCAGCCAGACCGTGTCGCCAATCGCGCCCGGCGGGTAAAAGCCAAAGTCGATGGTCAGGTTGGTGTTGGCGTTGCCGTCTTCCGAGGTCGGCTCCCCGCCGATGGTGAGCGTGACCGGTCCGCTGGAGATGCCGTTCGCCGCCGGATTCGGATCGTCGATGCCGTTCTCGTCCACGTCCTGATCGAGGTCGGCATCGGGCGAGCCGGCGCCGGTGGACGAGCGCAGTCCATAGAGCGGCGCGGTCGGGGTGGCCCAGTTGCTGGCGGCGATGTGCACCACATAGCTGCCCGGCGCCAGGCCGGTGAAGAGATAGTCACCGTTGGCGTCGGTGGTGGTATAGACGGGGTTGCCGCTGCCGTCGAGCACCAGCGAGCCGTCGGCGTGGCGCAGCTCGACGCGCACGTTCGGGATGCCCGCCTCGCCGCCGTCCTGGCGGCCGTTGTCGGTGGTGCCTACTCCGTCATCGCGCCAGACGCGGTTGCCCAGGGCCAGCAGCACATAGTCTTCTACTTCGCCGTTGGGCGCCTGGCCCGTGGGCTCGGTGGCCTGGCGCGGGCCAGAGGTGTAGCGGAAGCGGCTGTAGACCGTGGCCGTGACAAACGACGGCGTTGGGAAGGTCAGGGTGTTGACCCCCGCCGTCAGCGGCTGGTCGCTAAAGATCTTGTCTCCGGCATCAAAGATGCCGTTCCCGTTAAAGTCGATCCAGGCGTTGAGGTAGCCGGCCTGAGAGGCCACTACCTGGATGGTAGCCGTCGAGTTGGGCATGATCGGCGTGAGGAAGGTGATGCCGTCCTCGTCGTCGGGCACGCCGTTGAGGTCATCGCCGTTGGCGTTGCTGTTGGGCTGTCCGTCCGGCTCAAAGTCCACGCTGTTGCCCAGGTACAGGCCGGGCACGATGGTGTGCCGCGGGCCGTTGCTGGCAAAGGTCGTGGGATACGGCCCGTCGGGCAGGTCGCCCCAGTCCGACTGGATGAGGCCGGCGTCCAGGGTGTCGTTCACCTCGGCCGGTCCCAGGGTCACGGTGCCGGTGTGGCCGGTGTAGACGTTGGCGTCGCTGTCCAGGGTATCGTCGAGACCCTGGTCCTGGCTGGTAAAGCCAAAGCCCACCGGCGGCTCAAAGCCCACGCTGTAGGTGCCTGCGGGCAGGCCGGGGAACTCGTACCAGCCGGGGTTGCCGCTCACCGGGTGGTTGTGGGTGGTGGTGGTGATGGGATTGCCGGACGCGTCGCGCACCGGGTTGCCGCTCGCGTTGAGCAGGCTCACCACGATGCCGTTCATGCCGTCGGCCGGCAGCTCGTTCTGGATGCCGTCGCCGTTGCGGTCGAACCAGACATAGTCGCCCAGGGAGGCCAGTGCATAGTCCTCGACCTCGCCGTTGGGCGCGAGGCCGGTGGGCAGGGTGGCCTGATTCTGTCCGGTGGTAAAGCGGAAGCGGCTGTACTGCACCCCGGTGGCGTTGGCCGGCACGACAAAGGTAATGGCGTTGGGCCCCGCCGCCAGCGGCGTATCGAGGGCGATCTGTTCGCCCGGGTCAAAGGTGCCGTTCCCGTTAAAGTCGATCCAGGCGTTGAGATAGCCCGCCGTGGAGGCAGTCACGGTGATGGTGGCGCTGCGGCCGGGCACGAGCGGCGTGGCAAAGATCACGCCGTCTTCGTCGTCGGGCACGCCGTTGATGTCGTCACCGGTGGCGGTGGCGTTGGGCTGGCCGTTGCCCTCGCCGTCGACCCCCGCGCCCAGGTACACACCGCTCACGATCTGGTGGTGCGGTCCATTGCTGGCCGCCAGGGTCGGGAAGGTCGGATCGGGCAGGTCGCCCCAGTCGTACTGCACCAGGCCGGCATCCACGCTCAGGTCGGCCGTGTGCGGTCCGATGGTGTAGACGCCGGTGAGTCCGGTGGTCGGATTGGCATCGCTGTCGGTGGCGTCAGAGCCGATGTTGGCGGCGGTAAAGCCCAGGCCCGCCGGCGCCACAAAGCCGATGCGATAGTCGCCCGCCGGCAGACCGGCGAACTGGTACCAGCCGGGGTTGCCGGTGGTGGGATGGTTCGTAGTGGTCGTAGTGATGGCGTGGCCCGCGGCATCGAGCACCGGGTTGCCGCTGGCGTCGAGCAGGCGCACCTGCACGCCGTTGAGGCCGTTCGTCGGGCCGTCGTCCTGCTGGCCGTTGCCGTTGGCATCGAGCCAGACATAGTCGCCGATGACGCCCAGCACATAGTCCTCCACCTCGCCGTTGGGCGCGCGGCCGGTAGGCGCGGTGGCCTGGCCCTGGCCGGAGGTAAAGCGGAAGCGGGCATAGTCGTAAGGCGTGTCGACCGCCGTGGCCGGCACGTTGACGACGAGCTGGTTCGGGCCGGCGGCGAGCAGCAGGTCGGAGGCGATCTTTTCGCCCGCCTCCAGAACGCCGTTGTTGTTCCAGTCGATCCAGGCGTTGAGGTAGCCAGCCTGCGAGGCGGTCACGGTGATGGTGGCCGGGCGACCGGCGACGAGCGGCGTATTAAAGACGACACAGTCTTCGTCATCGGGCACGCCGTTGATGTCATCGCCGGTGGCGGTGAGGTTGGGCTGGCCGTCGGGCTCGGCGTCGACGCTGCTGCCCAGGTACAGGCCGGTGATGATCTGGTGGTTGGCCCCGTTGTTGGCGGCCAGAGTCGGATAGGGTCCGTCGGGCAGGTCGCCCCAGTCGAACACGACCAGGCCGGCGTCGAGCGTCGGGTTGGTCTGGCCGGGCCCCAGGGTTACCGTCTGTGTGCGCCCGTTCGCGGGCACATAGTCGCTGTCGATGGTGTCGTCGCCGCCCACGTTGGGCGTGGTGAACTCGTATCCCGCCGGCGGGGCAAAGCTCACGCTGTAGGAGCCGGCCGGCAGGCCGGGGAACTCGTACCAGCCGGGGTTGCCGCTCACCGGGTGATTGTGGGTAGTGGTGGTGATGGCGTTGCCCAGGGCGTCGCGCACCGGGTTGCCGCTCGCGTCGAGCAGGCTCACCACAACGCCGTTCACGCCCGGCTCGCCGCTGGTCTGCAGTCCGTCGCCGTTGCCGTCGAGCCAGACATAGTCGCCCAGCGCGGCGAGGACGTAATCCTCCACCTCACCGTTGAGCGCGAGGCCGGTCGGCAGGGTAGCCTGGTTCTGTCCGGTGGTAAAGCGGAAGCGGCTGTACTCCACGCCGGTGGCGTTGGCCGGCACGGCAAAGGTGATGGCGTTGGGGCCCGCGGCCAGCGGCGTATCGAGGGCGATCTGCTCGCCCGGGTCAAAGGTGCCGTTCCCGTTAAAGTCGATCCAGGCGTTGAGATAGCCCGCCGTGGAGGCAGTCACGGTGATGGTGGCGCTGCGGCCGGGCACGAGCGGCGTGGCAAAGATCACGCCGTCTTCGTCGTCGGGCACGCCGTTGCTGTCGTCACCGGTGGCGGTGGCGTTGGGCTGGCCGTTGGCCTCGCTGTCCACCGAGGCGCCCAGGTAGACGCCGGGCTGGATGACGTGGCGTGGTCCGTTGCTGGCCGCCAGGGTCGGGAAGGTCGGATCGGGCAGGTCGCCCCAGTCGAGGCGGAGGATGCCCGCGTCCCAGGTCATATCGTTCTCGCCCAGGTCGAGGTGGGTGGTCGCTGTCTGGCCGGTGGCCGGGTTGGCGTCGCTGTCCAGCGCGTCGTTGGCGCCCTGGTCCGGCAGGGTAAAGCTGTAGCCAGGCGGCAGGGTAAAGACGACGTAATAGTCGCCGGGCGGCAGGTACTCAAAGAGGTACAGGCCGCTGCCATCGGTCACGTCGGTGGCCAGCGGCGTGCCTGTTCCGCTGTACAGGGTAACGGTGACGCCGGGCACTGGCGGCTCGCCGTTGTCCTGGATGCCGTTATAGTTCGAGTCGTACCACACGTAGTTGCCCAGCGATCCGGCCACCTGCAGGGGCACGTTGCTGTACTCAACATAGCGCGGGTTGTTGGGCGAGTTGCCGCCGTCGCGTTCACCCGGCACGGTCCCGGGCAGCGTGCTGGTCCAGGCCATCACGCTGTTGGTCAGCACCGAGCCGGGAGCGATGCCCGCGTTCACCGTGGCGGTGAACTGGTAGCTGTAGCTGACGCCAGGGTCCATCTGGCTCACGAACCAGGAAATCAGCGTCGGCCCACTGCCGACCACGCTCGCGGGAGCCGGCGTACCCGGCAGGACTCCGCCGTAGGTGAGGCCTGGCGGCAGCGTGTCGAGCAGGGTCACGTCGTAGGCCACGCTGTTGTTGACGCCCGCAGCGTTGCTAAAGTTAAAGGTGTAGGTCACGATGTCGCCCGGCTTGAGGCCCAGCGGCGCCGTGGCCGACTTGAGTATGCCAATGTCCGGCTCGACAATGGTCACGTTGACCGTGTTCGAGTCGCGCGGGCCATAGGTCTGGCCGTACTCGTTCTGCCAGGTGAAGCGTGCCGTATCCGGCACCACCGTGCCGGCGGTGTTGGTGATCAGGTTGCGCACCGTGGCGGTGATAACCACATAGCCCTGCGTGCTCGAAAGGATCGAGGTCCACGAGGCGCTCACCGTCTGTCCGTTGACCGCCGCGGCCGGGCCGACTCCGCCGTGCGCCGAGGCGCCGTTGACGGTAAAGCGCGCGTCGACCACGTCCGTCACCAGCACCGTGTACATCGTGGCGGTGATGGCCGGGCTGGGCACGGTGACCGTGTAGTATAGCTGCTGGCCGATGGTCGCAGTGATGGGCGAGACGGCCTTGACGATGTGCACGTCCGACGGGGTATAGTGCACGACCGAACCCTGGCCGTCGGCAAAGCTGCGCTCAGTCTGGGTAAAGCCGAACTGCGGACCCAGCCCTGGCTGCGAGTCATAGTAGGGCACCACGGCCGTGTTGGTCAGCACCACGCCGGCGCTGATGCTCGGCGAGACCACCGTGCTCACGGTGAGGGTAAAGGCCTTGCTGACCGTAGGCGCCACGATGGTGCCGTTGAGTGGCGACACCAGCCAGGTGATCACGCCAGTGGCGCCGGGCGTCGGCGCAGAGAGGATCGCTGGCGACCCGCTGCCGGGCGACGAGGCCAGAGCATAGCCCTGGTAGACTACGCCGCTCGGGAGGACGTCGCTGATGACAATGTCATAGGCCGGCGTCTGCGTGCTGTTGGCCACGACCAGGAAGTAGTTGATCGGCGTACCAGCACCGACGATGCTGCCATCGGGCGGGCTGCTGGTCTTGGTGATGGCCAGCGTGGGCCGGCCAAAGTACGAGTTCACCGTGGCGGTCTGTGAGAACGAGTCGGTCACGGTAAAGGCGCCATTGTCCTGGATGTCCCAGTTGACCGTCTGGCTGTTGCTGCGGGCCGTGCCGCCTGCCACCACGGCCACTTCGGCACCGGTGCGGCTGCGCCCGGTGAACTGGGCGGTGAAGGTGACCACCACCGTCTGCGTTACCGCCGTGGTATTGGTAAAGGTGTTCATCCACCACTCGATGGCCTCATTGGCCGTGGTGGTCTTGTAGGTGCCGACGTTGGGGTTGCTGCCGCCGGCGTTGTTGCCCTGGATCACGCTGTAGGGCACGTTGGTATAGTGCGCCGCCACCGTGTCCAGGGTGCCGGGGAGGGAGCCGCCAATCTGGAACGTGCCGGGCACATAGTGCAGCCCGGCCTGCATATTGTCCCACTGCCACGGCCAGTAGGCCACCAGGTTCGGCGGCACGGACGTGGTCAGGGTGTACGTTACCAGGTCGCCAATGCGCAGCTTGGCGGTGAGAGCGCCGCTGGCGCTGGCCGGAGCCACGGCCTTGGCCGTGACCAGGCTGCGCGGCACGACGTCGGCCTGGGCGGTGGTGGTGTAGGGCCGCTCCTGCCCGGGGTAGGGATTGCCGTCGGGCAGCGACGAGTAGACCGCAGTGACATAGTTCGTAATGGTGATGCCGGCCGGCGCATTGAGCAGCCGCGCCGTGTAGGTGAGCGCCGTGACCGGCGCCGGCGGCGTCAGCGGAATGCTGGTCAGCCACCAGGTGATCCAGGTGGTGTTGCCCACGGTCCAGCTCTGGCCGCCCTGGCCGATGCTCTGGATGGCCAGGCCGGTGGGCATCGTGTCGGTCACCACCACGTCATAGGCGGTGGAGGTGCCGGTGTTGGTCAGGTAGACGGTATAGTTGAGCAGCGCATTGCCATCGAGGTTGGTGGTGGAACCGGTCGAGCTGACCACCGCCTTGCGCCGCTCCAGGAACGGCTCGACGATGTTCACCTGGGCCGTGTCGACAAAGGTGTAGGTCTGGCCGTCGTCGACGTAGCTCATCCGCAGCGTGTTGACACGGCTCACACCGCTCACGTTCGATGGAATGTTGAGGATGGTGGCCGTGATCACGCCGTCGATCTGCACCGAGCCGGGCAGGTTGCCCAGCGCCCAGACGATGTTGCCCGTGCCGAGGAATGCCGGTGACGAGGTGGGCGTGTTCGACTCGACGTAGTAGGGCCCGTTCACGTTGCCGTCGACGTCGCTGCTGTAGCGGATGGTCGAGGCGAGGTAGCCCAGCCCGGTCGGCAGAGTGTCGGTCAGAGTCAGCGAGTTGTAGGTTCCATCGTGGTCTTCCAGCGTGCTGGTAAAGGTGAACACGACGATGGCGCCGATGGTGTCGGTTTGCAGCGGCGGCCCCTTGTCAAAACTCCGGTTCAGGGTGACATAGGCCGTGTAGCCGGTGGTGGCATAGATGCAGCCCACGGCGCACGAGCCGGTGGCATAGACGCTGTCGGTCTGCATGCCCGTGGCCGAGACGGTGGCCGTGACCACTGCCTGCCAGGTGCTATGAGCGGCCAGGGTGAAGGGCGGCGACCAGGTGATGACGTTGCCGCTGATGCCCGGCGTGTTGCTGCCGCCGGGGTAGTTGCCGGGCCCGGCCTGCGGCGAGACAAGACCCGAGCCGAGCAGGTCGGTGACGACCACGTTTGGCGCATAGATGCCGCTGGTGTTGGTGATGCGCACCGTCCAGGCCACTACCTGGCCGGCGCTGGCCACCTGGGTGAGCGGCGACTTGGTCGCGACCAGCGTCGGGCTGGCCACGGTCACATTCTGGCTGGCGGTGGCCGTGTAGGAGCCGGTGCCGGCGCAGGTGCCGCTGTCGTCATAAAGCACGTTGATGACGTTGGGCCCGCCGGCGGGCACCGAGCAGCCGCCGGAGGTCGTGGGGTTGACCACGCGCAGCACGACCGTGGTCACTCCCGTGGGCAGAGGTGTGGAGGTCCAGCGCCAGACCGGGGCCGTATCCCCGGCCGATGGGTAGATGTTGGCAGCGGTGCTGGCAGAGACCGTCTCGGCGTAGGCATAGCCGGATGGCAGAGTATCGGTCAGCCACACGTTGTAGGCGGGCGGGCCGTTGTTGGTGAGGGTTACGGTGAGCACGCCGCCGCACTGGTGGAGCTGCGCTGGCGGCACGTCGGTGGTCAGCCCCGGCGGGTCAATGACTGGCCTGGTGCGCAGGGTGGAGTGCGCTGTATAGATCTGCTTGCAGGTCGTCTCGGGGCAGCCCCAGGTGGTGGTCATCCAGTTGGTCGTGTCGACCGCGGTGCAGGCGCCGCTGTTGACCGTGGCCGTGATGTAGGCGGTCCACGAGCTGTTGGTCAGCGTGCCGACGTTCCAGGCAATGACCTGTCCGCTCTGAAAGCTGGGTGCCGGGCTGGCCGCCACGTAGGTGACGTTGGCCGGCAGCGTGTCGGTGACCAGCGTCTGGTAGGCCGGGGTCTGGCTGCTGTTGGCCACGGACAGGACCCAGTTGACCGCGTCGCCCGGCTCGGCATAGATCATCGCCGGGTTCTTGGAGATGGTGACTCGCGGCGGGTCAGCCACGAGAGTGTAGCGGCTTTCGGCCGTGGGCAGCAGGTTGCCGCAGCGGTCCACATAGCTGGCATCGACGACCAGGTGCCCGCCGGCAAAATCGCAGTTCACATAAACGCTGTAGCGAATCCAGACCGTCTGGTGCGGGTAGAGCCGCGCCAGAGCGGCGATCTGGCTGGAGGTCCACACCAGCGGGCCGTTCGGCGCGCCGGAGGGATCAGAGCCGGCAATCCAGCCGCTGACGGGCGGGGTGGTGCCTTCGCCGATGGCGTACTCGGTGGTGCCGGTCTGGTAGGCCAGGCCGGTGGCCAGGGTTTCGGTGACCGCGGCCGAATAGACGCTCATCAGGCCAGCGTTGCGCACCGTGGCCGTGACCGTGCGCGTGGCGCAGGTCTGCACCGGTGAGCGCATGATGGTGGTGTTGAGCAGGGCCGTCACCGGCAGCTCGACGTGCGAATGTTTGACCGGCAGCACGTCGCAGGTGTGGCCCAGGCAGTTCTGGAACCCGCGCAGGGTGTTGGTCAGGTTGTTGCAGCTCAGGATCTCGGCGACCAGGGTGATCGTGTAGCGCTCGCCGGACTCGATGGCCAGGTCGGGCCAGGTAATGACGTTGCTGCTGGTGATGGGCACCACGCCCTGTGCCGAGCCGTGCGTCGACAGCACCTGCGAGCTGAGGTAAGCCAGGCCGCTGCCCAGCTCATCGACCAGGGTGATGCCGTGCACAGCGCCGGCACCAGAGTTGATGGCCGTCAGCGTCCAGGTGACCGTGTCTCCCGCCGCATAGATCACTTCGGGGAACTTGTACAGCAGGGGGGTCCAGTCCCAGGCCGTGGCCGAGGTCGACGTGCTGGACGAGCAGCGGTCGTCATAGTTCTCGTCGTTGGAGCAGAGGTTGTCGAAATAGACCGTGGCCGTCAGTTGCCCCTGGGTATCGCAGCGGCGCTGCGTGGGGAACCACATCGTGGCCGTGGTAGCCGTGGCAAAGGCATCGCCGTAGTACACGTCAAAGCCCAGGCCGTCGGAGATGACCATGACCGGCGTCACCCCGCCGAATGCTGGCGGGCCCAGTGGAGAGAACGAGTTGACCGCCACGCGCATTCGCACGTCATAGGCCGGAGTGGCACCGCGGGTCAGGGTGATGGTGGGGGTGTACGGAGCGCAGTCGACCACCACGGCGGGCACGCCGCTGATGGCCACGCCCACGGTGGGCGCCGTCACATCAAAGAACACGCCCTCGGCCGTGACGCCCGTGTCGCAGGCGGCGCACCAGAAGGTGCCGCCCGCCCCCACGTTGAGGTAGGACCAGTCGTACACGTTGCGGCCGGCGCAGCCCGTGTCGACCACCGTGGCCCGATAGGTCACGACCATCGTGGCCCCGGGCACAGTCACCGCACAGGTGGGTGAGATGTTGTTGAGCACGAGCGGATTGGTGCTGGCCACGCTAAAGGTGGCCGGGCAGCTTGTGGCGCCGTTGCTGATGTTGATGGCCGCGCTCCCGCCCACATAGACCAGCGAGCTCAGCGCTTCGGTAAAGCTCATCCGGCTCCACGCCGGCACCGTGATGTACGAGGAGGCGAACTGGAAGGTGTTGGTAAAGTAGCGCGTGGTGCAGGCCTCGGCCGCTGCTGGCGAGACAGCCTTGGCTGACGTGGTGCCCCGCTCGCACTGTACATAAGTAGTGGTCGTGCTGGTGCCGTTCACGTTGCAGCCCTGGCAGTCGCTGCCACTCGCGCCCAGAGTGTTGACTACCGTTTGCCCGCAGCAGGAGCAGACCTCCGGACAGGAAGCGCCGGGGCCAAAGACTACCGTGCGCGACCACGGCGAGGTGCTGGTGGTCCAGGTGATGGTGTAGCGCCCGTTGGCCGCGACCACCGTTCCGCCGCCGGCATCGAGCAACTGATAGCCGCAGCCGGCCTGGAACACGTCGGTGATATAGACCATGCTGGTCAGGTTGGCCGACACCACCGAGAGGGTGTAGGTGATGCGGTCTTCAGCATAGACTTCGGACGGGCCGGTCTTGGTCACCTGGAGCGAAGGTGTGGCTCCGGTAACGCTCCACGAGCCGCTCTTGGTGGGGAAGGTAAAGGGCGAGGCGCAGCCATCGGGAAAGTTATAGTACTGCGCCGTGAACAGCAAGGGCCCGCCGGACACGCCGCAGGGCGGTGTGGGCAGGGACAGGGTAAAGGTCAGCACATAGGTGCTGCCCTTGGGAATATCGGGCAGATGGAACGCTCCGCCGCTGTAGGGCGCGGAAGAAGCCGTGAGCACCAGCGGCGAAAGGTTGACGCTGAGGGTGGGCGTGTACGCGGTGCCGTCGCCCGAGTTCACCACCGGTATCTGGAAGGTGCCGCTGCCGGCGCAGTAGCTGATGTTGATCGCCGGCAGGGTATAGTCCAGCGATGGTGCGTCGAGGCGCAGGTCCACTGCTGCCTTGGCATACTGCGTCTGGCAGGGGCTGCCGTTGCAGCCCCAGTGGGCCCAGGCCTCGTTCTCCAGGTTGGCGCAGGAAACGACCCTGGCGCTGAGGCTGAAGGTGTACACTTGGCCTGGTGCCAGGGAGGCGTAGGAGGTGCTGGTGGTGCCGGCCACGAACTGCAAGCCTGAGCCGAGCGCGTCGGTGACCACCACGTTGGAAACGCGCCCGTATCCGGTGTTTTCGATGTACACCGTCCAGGTGACAATGTCGCCGAGGCCGGCCTTGATCACTGCCGGTTCCTTACGCAGGGTGATGGCGCCCGGCAGCACGTCAAAATCAAGACGCCGCACGAACAGGTCGTTCTGGGCGTCGGTGATGGTCACCTGGTTCTGGCCCGATGGCGCGGTGCAGGTAGCGTTGTAGCCAAAGCTGCGCGACGTCGACTGGCCCGGTGCCAGACTGGCCACCGTCGCCGTCCACGAGGTGGGCGTAAAGCCGGCCGGCATCGTGTCCGTGATCAGCACGCTGGTGGCGGTGATGGTATCGTTGTTGGTAATAAAGACGGTGTAGGTGACCCGGTCGCAGATCTCGACCTTGGTCGGACCTACCAGGGTGATGCGCAAGTCGATGTCGGGGGCTTGAGCGCCGGCATCGCCGTTCCTGGCCGGCGCCGTCGACGGCGCTGGCGGTTGATGCTGCGGGAGGAATGATGCCGGAGGTAGAAAGAGCGGGGCGCCGCTCTCTGGCGCGGCAACGGCCGGCTGAGAGAGCACCGTGCCGGCCAGCGCCACCAGACCCAGGAATGTGATGGCGGCGATGAAGAACAGCACAAAAGACCCACGAGACTCACCCTTGGTTCTCATGAGACCCCCTTCGCACAACGGTTGTGTTACTGCCAGACATACTGTACTCCGTTTGTCCGTTTTTGCCAAACTGGCCATTTCGCGCATTGGGGCGATCGGGTTATAATCTCGCCCAGTCTATCGGTGAAGGGAGGTGCATCGCGTCGATGTCACCGGGCAAAATCATCTCCAACTTTTCCCTCTCCAGCCTGGACGGCGACCCCGCCGACAAGACCGCCCTGCTCATCAATCCGCCGGTCTATGACACCCAGTACTGGGCGCGCTGGTCGCAGCCCTATGGCCTGCTGCGCATCGCCAGCCTGCTCCGCGACGCCGGCTACAAGCGCCGCGAGCTGTACGACTTTATGGAAGTGGACCAGAAAGGCCACGTGCACCACCACCGCATCTCGGCCCACGAGTCCTACGCCGAAAAGAGCGAGCCCACCAAGCCGTGCACGCCCTGGCGCGTGGCCAAGGATGATGCCCGCATCGACTTCTGGAAGTGCCACTTTGGCCACCGGTGGGAGCATTTCGAGCAGTGGCTGGACGACCACGGTTACACCGCCGATCACCCGCCCGACGAGATCTATATCTCGGCCATCATGACCTACTGGTGGGAGAGCGTGCGCGACCTGACCGCGCGCCTGCGCAGCCGCTTTGGCAAAAAGACGGTCATCATCGTCGGCGGCATCTATCCCACCCTCTGCCCGCAGCACTGCGCCGACTATACCTCGGCCGATGTGGTGGTGGCCGGCGAAGTGGCCGAGGCCAACGACCTCTGGCCCGACCTCTCGCTTTACGAGCGCAAACCCCAGTACGCCATCGTCACGCCGTCGCGCGGCTGCCCCTACAACTGCTCCTACTGCGCCCAGCGCACGATCAACGCCAGCCGGCGCAAGGTGGCCTACCGCCCGGCCAAGGACATCGTGGCCGAGATTCGCCACCAGATTGACGAGTACGGCGTCAAGGACATTGCCTTCTACGCCGATTTCCTGCTGTGGGATTCCGAGAGCAACTTTGAGCAGGTGCTCAAACCGCTCATTGCCGACCAGACCCGCCACGTGCGCCTGCACGCCCCCGAGGGCCTCGACGTGCGCTATCTCAACCGCTCGCAAAAGCTGGTCGACCTGATGCGCGCGGCCCACTTTGCCAAGCTCTACCTGCCGGTGGAGAACATTGACGAGACCTACCTGCGCACGATGAACCGCCGTCATGTGCGGTTGAAGGACTTTGTCGATGCGGTCAAGGCCTGCGAAAAGGCCGGCTTCAAGCTGCGCAACCTCGAGGTCAATGCTTTTGTGCTGTACGGCCTGCCCCGCGAGTCCATCGACGGTGTGGTCAAGACGGTGCTGTTCGTCTCCGAGGTGCTGGGCTCGATCATTCCCATGCTCTTTACGCCCGTGCCGACCACCGGCATCTATCAGGACTATGTGCCGTACTTTCGCACTCGCGGCTGGGACAAAGAGCTGCAGATGCTCAACGGCAAGGTCTATCCCTTCCTGGAGCTGAACGAGGGCTCGCTGCCCGACTATATCGACCTGCAGCGGCTGATGTTCATGCTCAACACGCACTATCGGGATGCGTCGTTCCGGCCCTTTGCCGACAGCCGGGTCAGCAATGCCTTTCGCAACAATCTAACCAACGCCTTCTACAAGTACATCACCACCGGGCTCATGGAGCCGGAGTACCTGGGCTCGTAAAGACTGTCAGCGTACCTTTACCGCGAACGTGCCTGACGGGGCGGTCAGTTCCTTGGGTGGCCGGTCCCGTGCGTCAGGAAAAGTCGGTCCCGGTTACACATTTCGCCAGGCTGTGGAGTCCGAGTAGAATTGGTACGGGCTCAGACGTGCGACCCAACACATTTCGGCGCTCCTGGGGGGACGTCGTTGTGGTAGGTCGCCCAGCGATTTTAGCAGCTTGATGGCTGTCGTGCGGCGCCAGCTAACGCCGGCGATGCGAATACCGTCTTGTCGTCTGTCTTCTTGTTGCGTACCGCAAAGGTGCGGAAGTGTCTTAACTAGCAACGCAAAGGAGCTACGATGACCGATACCACACCCCGAGTCACCTTTGTGCAACTCCTCGAACGCGTCAAGTCAGGCAACCATCTGCCTGATTTTTGGGCGGGCATCGACGATACTCGCAAGCTCCACATGCTTGAAAAGGCCGGCTTCAAGGATGCTCCCTCCATGGTCAAGAAGCCGAAGCGCCGAGCCAACTACCTCAGAATTCACATGCCCGCACTCACGTTTATGTTGAGCAGTGAGGAGGTGGCGCGCGATGTCGTTTTGGCGTGGCTTGCTGCAAACTCAGACCTGGAGTCTCCTCAGCAAACTGAAGCCCTGGATGACGACAGCAGCGCTCATCTACTCACGGTAAGCGTGGATTCCTGGAAGGCGTCAGGGCAGTGGTGGAAGGTAGCTCTTGCGTTCTCCACAACCATGCTGCTGGGAGAGCCGGATGACCATGCACGCCACCAGATCAGTCAGATGCTTGACCGTTTCGAGACTGGCTTCCCCGAACTGCTCGACACATTGCGTTCAGAGCACGCATCAGAATCCAAGAACGTGAGTTTGCATCCATCCCTGGACAGACTGATGCATGAGGCCGAGAGACTGTGGCAGCTTCTCGACCAGTTGCAGGCTCAGAGGGAATCGCCTGTTGCTCTGGCTAAGGTCCCTGGCATGAGCGAACTTCCCGCGTTGGTGGCGGCGGTGACGGAAGCATACAGCAGCGTTCAAGCCGACCTTGTCAGGACGTCGCAATCGGTCGAATTACCACGCGACGTCGTACCGCCTGCGCAGTGCTCGACTCTGGAGCAACTCCGATCCGCGTATCAGGCAGTGCAGGTTGCGCTGGCTGAAAGGGAACGCACCGATAGCCTGAGGCGGCTGGCGGAGGACCGCAACCGACTGGCTGATTCGCTCGAGCCGCTGACGCTCCTCGTGAGAAAAGACGGCCGGCCCATGGCCGAACTGGAATCCGTGCGGGCGCAAGCCAGGCAAATGGCAGACAGTCTCAGGGATGCCCCGTTGGTGCCGGGTTCCGAATCCACACCTGAACTGACCACTGACAGCAGCAAGGCATTAGTCGTGTTGTTGAACCTGGTCTCCGGAAAGCTGGAGGACGCCGAAGACTCCGAGGTGGACCATGCTTTCCAGACGGTTGCTGACGCGCTGGGTCGCCCGTTAGCCATGGCGGCCTTGCGCGGGCTCCTCGAAGTAGCGGCTGAGCCAAGCAAGGCCAACACCGCCGTTCCGGCCGCCGACACTGCAGATGAATCGCCAAAGCGTACGCCAACGGAGCAAGCCAAAGCACCGTCGCTGGAGCCATCGGAGGTGCCCGCCACTGCTGTCGCAGTCCCATCTGTGAAGGACGGCGAACCACCTAGCTCAGGCGGACTACCGACTCAAACGAGTCCTGCAGAATCAGCAAGTGCTCCCAACGAACCTCCGCCTATCACGGCACCATCGGGCCCTAGCTCGAACACCCAGCCTCCGGCTGTCTCCCCTGCACCCCATACCGATGAGGGCCCGACCACAGCAGGTGAGGTCGATGCTCACTTCTGGCAGATGGTGGAGACAGATCTCCCGGCTGCCTACTGGCTTTCGAGGGCATACGAAGCTATGGAAGAGACGGCGCCTGTTCCTTCGTGGCTGTTGGCCGCTCTTCAGGGCGCTCGATGGCTCCCCGACGCCCGAGATCATGTGGCCGATGACCTTGCCGAGCTGGCATTGGTGCATGAGGTTGGTCCCAACAAGGTGCATCGCCTGATGGCTACGGCAGCATCCTTGGTACCGGCTCTTGTCTCGCCCAACACAGGCATGAGTTCGTGGCTGCACGATGCCGGAGTCGATGCAATCTACGAGCTTGTAGAGGCAGTTCGCGCATTCGCGGCCCACGGGTATGGGCTTCGCCACGAAGATCTCACCGGAGTGGTGAGTAAGGCACAGGTCAACGCGGAAATCTCCGATGTCGTGCTGCGTGCAAGGGCTTGGCTCCAGGACGCCCCCAAGCGTAGAATGCCGTACCACCGGGCGACCGAAGTCTGGCGCGTCTGGACCAGCCAGACAGGGCCTTTGTACCAAGTCGTCGCCCAAGTGGCGACGAACGATGAATCCACCGTGGACAAAGCTTTGGAGGCCGTCAAGGAGTGGCGACGGCGCCCGCTAACCGAACGAGTTCGCAGAGACGATCCCTACCGGAAGAGTCAGGGGAGCAAGCCGATCATCTCCTCCTCCCTGGTGAAGCTTGTGAACGAATCGGAAGAAGCCATCGCCGTAGTGGAGGAGTGGGCTGAGCTCCAACGGAGATCACGTGATCTTGAGGAGAGGGGCGACTGGTTCCACGAGCAGGTCACTCTTCTTGTTGAGAGCGTCAAGGCCACTCTACCTGGATGCTTGGCTGGTCTGACATCGGCTCTGGCCAACGATGCTCCGGTCGGCGAATGCGTAGCGCTAGAGGAAGTTCTTGCTTCGGTCCATGAGGTCGCGGCCCTGCTCGCGCTCGGGCCCCAACCTTCAAGGCGTCTGCCAAGGCTCACGGGCCCACTCGCCCTCCCATCCCCCGACCTGACCGGAGGCCTAGCGCGGGCCCTCCTGTGCTTTCCAGAGTTGCAGCTGGCTGACGATGGCCAACCAACTCCTGAGGCGATGAAGCCCTTGCTGCAGCTGCTGATCGACCCGGACCTCTCCACTGCGGACTTGCGCCTCCTGCTGCGACGGTGGTTCGAATCACAGGACTACAGGTTCATCGACCAGATTCTAGAGGCTCTTGGTGATCAAGCTGACCTAGCAGATCTTCGGCGAACCGCACGCGAGGCCCAGCGCGGCTCCGAGGACATCGTGCTGGAGAGGTGGAACCAGGTGTCTGGCAAGCTGGCCCAGGCCGTTGCCGACGAGGTCTTGACCCCGGAGGAGCGGTCTGAGTGTGATGGCGAACTCCAGGACGTCAGGGGAGCTACTGGCAGGTACAACTACCGGGTCCTCCACCAACGGCTTTCTGCCCTGGAGAATCGCGTCGATAGGGCGCGGCAAGAGAGGCTGAACGCACAGCAGCAGGAATGGAAGTCCGTCGCGGAGAGGCTGCCTAGGTCTATCACTGACGCCGCCACCCGCACACTGATCATCTCTGCTGTTGATCAATCGCTCGAGCGGCGAGACACAGTGGTTGTCGCCGACTTGATCGCCCATCTAAAGGCTTCTCTGGATGCCGGTCACCTGCCCGATACTTCCCTCTTCATGTCGACTCGGCCGACTGGGGATGCTTTCGCCGAGTTCGTGGCCGGCGTGCCGGAGTTGAGTGAGATGATCGGCACCAGAGGTTTGGCGAAACTTGCCAACGCAATTGCTGCTGCCGGCAAGGCTGAGCGGCGAATCGGTCCGCTTTCCTTCAACCTGCCAGCGCCTCGGCTCAAGGAGGCGCGTAGCGCCTTGCTGGCTTGGAGCGAGTTGACCAGTCTTCCCGTAGATGGGCTGGTGAACCCGACTCCACTTGCCGTCGTTCTGCGCTACCTTGGCTTTACCATCAGTGGGGAGTGTGGGGAGGTCGTCGAGCAGCGTGAGCACGACCGCGACTGGTCGCACTTGACCGTGAGGATGTCCGCTGCAGACCTTTCGCCGATTCCCGCCTTCGGCTCACTTCAGGACAACCGCTACAGCATTGTCTGCCAGTGGGAGCGACCGTCAGCTGACGTCATTGGCAGCATGTTGCGCCACCTGAGGTTGATTGGCAAGAGCGTTGTCCTTCTCTACTTCGGACGCCTGACCGTTAACCAAAGGTGGCAACTGGCACAACAGGCCCGCAAAGAACGGCTTTCTATGGCTGTGCTTGATTCGAATCTCCTGCTTTACCTGTCGCAGGAAAGGGGCTCTCGGCTGCCTGTTTTTCTGCAGTGCTCCCTTCCCTTCGCGGTCGTCAATCCTTACGTGCCCACCGGCACCGTGCCGCGCGAGATGTTCTTCGGCCGCCAGGACATGATCCAGGCTATTCAGTCGCCTTCAGGACCTGCTATGGTCTTCGGCGGTCGACAGTTGGGCAAGTCCGCCCTGCTGCGGCGCGTTCAGAACGAGTACGATCGGCCTGAACGAGAGCAGTTTGCTTTGTACGAGGACATCAAGCTGATCGGTGATCCTACCAGCCGGCAGCCCTGTGAGGCGCTATGGGTTAGGCTCGCGGACGGTCTGATCCGACATGGGGTACTCAAGTCACGGGGCGAGACTCCAGACAAGATACTCGCACAGATCAGAGATGCCATGGAGAACCATCCTGGTCGGCGGGTGCTCGTACTCTTGGATGAAGCCGACATGTTCTTGAAATCCGACTCTGATCAGGGCTTCACCGTGGTCAGTGAGCTCAAGCGACTGATGGACGACACTCAGCGACGCTTCAAGGTGGTGTTTGCTGGACTCCATAACGTGCAGCAGTATCAGGGTATTCCCAACCAGCCGCTTGCGCACCTGGATAGTCTGGTGGTGAATCCACTGGAGCCGCGAGCCGCACGTCAGCTGGTGGAGATCCCAATGAGAGCGCTCGGTTTTCGTTTCTCAGATCAGCAGGCAGTTCCACGGGTTTTGGCCTACACCAACTACCACCCTGGGCTGATTCAGCTCTTTTGTCACGCGTTGGTCGAGAGGCTCCTAAGGCGCCCAGCGAGTCCTGCCGCTGACTTGGAGGTCAGGCAGAGTGACGTGGAAGACGTCTACCGCTCAGAAGAGGTTCAGCGGGCGCTCCGCGAGCGCTTTGAATGGACCCTTGCTCTGGACGCCCGATACCAGTTGGTGGCGCTGGCTCTCGTACATGATCAAATGGCCGAACACGATGGCTACGGCCGCGCCTACAGCCTGTCCGATGTGCTCTCGATTTGTCGTGGCTGGTGGCGTCAGGGCTTTGAGAAAGTTCGCCTTGACCAACTGCAAGGCGTGCTCGATGAGATGTGTGGCCTTGGGGTGCTAGTCCGGAACACGATAGACCATACTTATCGGCTTCGAAGCCCCAACCTGGTGCGCCTCATGGGAAGCCCAGAAGACATCGAGAATGCGCTCCTTGCCCTCGGAGATCAACAGCCTGCCATCGAGGGGGTCATTGGCGAGAGCCACCACGCGGCGCTCGATGATTGCGCCTCTATCTACAGTCCGTTCACCTACTCTCAGGCTCGAACGCTCAATGCCAAGCGATTCGGAGTCAGCCTGATGTTCGGATCGGAAGCCCTCGGACTGGCAGACGCGAAATTGGCGTCACAGCAGTTCGTTGCGCCCGAGGTGCTGGCCGACAAGGCCGGCCGCTGGGATGAGTTGAGCTTCCTGGCTCGGTCAGGGGAAGCCATGCGTCACGCACTGCAGAAGCTCTTGGCACAGTACCTGAATGTGCCGCGGCTGGTCGCCTACCGCGAAATGCACGGCACGAGCGAGCAACTGGCTGAGCAAGTGAACTCGGCGATCGAGTTCTGCACCAAACACGCCCGAAGCCAGAGGCAGTGGTTGCGGGTCCTTCTGGCGTTCGATCCGGCGGCGACATGGGAATGGCTGAGTGTTCCCGTGGCAAGAAGACAAGAGCTCGAACGCTCGGCAGATGCCCTGGTCTGGCTTCGGCGGTGGGACGAGGATGGCCTCAAGCAAATCACGGAACAGCATGGCAAGCGAGTCAATTCGCGTGTCCTGCAAAGGCTACTGCGCGAGACGGGCGGCTGGCCCTTGCTGCTACGACGTCTTGTCGCGGGGTGGTCTTCTGAGCTGGACGATCCTGAGGAGGGGCTCGAGCGGCTCTTGAGTGACCTACTTGAGCCAAGCGGCGCGCCACCCATTCAGTTCTGGAAGTCGCTCGGAGTAATGGAAGTCCCGCTTGCCGAGCAGGTGCTTCGTGCGATCGCCGTCCTGGGAGAACCCGTGGAGCCGGGTGATCTGCCGTCACTAATGGAGGGTCAGGTGGTCCCCTGCGAAGGGGAGTGCGCATCGCTATGTGAGTATCTGGCACAATTGGGGGTCTTGGAGGAGTCCGGTACGGGCTTGGTAGTCGAGCCCACTGTATCGAGATTGCTCGCTGCGGTTGGGACGGCGTGATCCTAAGCCGTGATAGATTTGAACTGCCCGGCGTCCAGTCATGGGTCGCCGGGATAGCCGATGACCTCGACAAGGGCCAGACAGTATGCCTGCTGCTCCCACAGCCAGTCGAAGCCGGATTGTTCTGGCCGCCGATTCGCGAGCGCCTGGGCAAGCTTGGAAATAGCATCGCAGAGGTGCATACGCCGGGCATTCCCACGGGTGCCAGGATGCCGTCGGAGCTTGCCAAGGCTCTAGGCGTCAAGTGGCCCGCATCGACAACTCCGCGCACGTTGCCTGAGCTTGTCCGGAACCCAGAACTACCGGGGATCATCCATCTGGAGGACTGGGCGGAACTTGCACCTGCGGCTCAGCACGAGTGGCTTACCATCGCTCGCCGCTGGGCCGACTACTCCCGGTCGGCTTCCTGCGAGGGAGAGGGCTCCACAGCTCTCCTTATCATAGCCAACGCGACCGACAACCTGCAGCCAACGCTAGACTCCGATGTGGCGTTTCGGATCCGACTGTGGTGGCAGGTTCCGTCCGTGCTGGAGACGATGCAGCTCTGCCGCATCACAGCGGAGGGGAGTTGGCGCACTCCGCTCCACGAATGGCGGGAGCATATACTGCCCTCATTGGTGGCAGGTGACCTGGAGGCTGCCACCGAGATATGGGACGATTCTCTGTGGGATGTGGACTCACTTCTGCCGCGATTGGATAGCTTGGCTGAAAAGAGAGGTTGGACGCGAGGGACGATAGAGCCATTGACCAACGGGTGGTTCACCGATCAGAGCCCGGTAGTGGGTGCTGAGTCGGGCCTGGAGCCACCCCGCAGGCTCTTGAGTCTTTGGGCGCGAGGTCTGGTATGCAGCACTCTGGAGTACGGGCCCACTTTGTCACCGGTCGCGCTTGCCGTTCTGGGGAATCGTCGTGAGATTGAGCGGCGTCTGTGGCGCGGGCAGGTGGGCCTGCTCATGCCCATAATCGACGAGCTGCGGCTCGATATCTGTGGGCGTTGGGCTCGCCGCTTCGGCGCAGATTGGCCGACGAGATGGACTCTTCCAGATTCAGAAGAGGAGGCGCGGGCGATCTACGCTAGTCCGCTGAACTGCGGCTGGGGGCACATGGAAACGCTCCTGCGAGGTAGGGCCGAACTGATACGGGAGCGTCCTCTGCTGCCAATGATCGCGCATTCGCGCTACGTGCGCAACGAGCTGGCTCACTCTCGTCCAGTAAGGTACTATGACTTTAAGGAGCTGCTCGATGCCCGCGGGCTGCTGCCCAGGCTCTAGCCTGCCGCGCGAGTCCATCGACGGTGTGGTCAAGACGGTGCTGTTCGTCTCCGAGGTGCTGGGCTCGATCATTCCCATGCTCTTTACGCCCGTGCCGACCACCGGCATCTATCAGGACTATGTGCCGTACTTTCGCACTCGCGGCTGGGACAAAGAGCTGCAGATGCTCAACGGCAAGGTCTATCCCTTCCTGGAGCTGAACGAGGGCTCGCTGCCCGACTATATCGACCTGCAGCGGCTGATGTTCATGCTCAACACGCACTATCGCGACGCGTCGTTCCGGCCCTTTGCCGACAGCCGGGTCAGCAACGCGTTTCGGAGCAACCTGAGCAACGCGTTCTACAAGTACATCACCACCGGGCTCATGGAGCCGGAATACCTGGGCTCCTAGCGGGAATAGCCGGCGCCCGGCAATAGCGAACAAGCTCCCCCGCACGCTGGAGATTCCCACGCCCCTGGGGCGCAGCTCGGAGCTGGCAGTGACGGGCCACGACGGTCGCCGCCGAAGCAATCTCCCCCATCGTCGCCAGTCTGTCGGAGGTAGGGGCCGGTGACACACTATCGACAGCGGATCGTTCTTGCGGGGATCATCCTTCTTGTGCTGGGCTGCGCATGGCTCGCCTTCCCTGCCGGGAGCTTCCGCGGCGCGGGCCTGCTCCGGACGCACCTGCCTTTGCGCATCGCCTACGCCGCCGAGCTGGCCAACAGCGGTCTGCCCCTGTGGACGCCGCTGCTGTACGGCGGCTACCCCCTGCTGGCGGACCCGCAGATGGGAGCCCTTTACCCTCCCCATCTCCTTCTCTACCGCTGGCTGCCGGTGACCTCTGCCTTCTGCGTTCTCCTGGGCCTCCACCTGCTTTGGGCGGCACTCGGTTTCTATCTGCTCGCCGCGCGGCAGGGGGTGCGGCGCGGGTCCGCCCTGGTTGCGGCCCTCGTCTATTGCCTGGCCCTGGCTCTCGTTGCCCGGTTCGGTCCCGCGAGCGCCCTGGCCTGCCTGTCCTGGCTGCCCTGGCTCCTCCTGCTAACCGGCCGTCTGGCGGAGCCCTCTGGCTCATTGCCTGCAGCCCGGCAGACCTCTCTGCTAGCCCTGACCGCGGGGATGACCCTGCTGGCCGGCCCGCCCCGGCGGGCCCTGCTGTGCCTGCTGGCGGCCGCAGCGTACGGGGCATACCTGTCGCTGGCCCGCGGCCCGCGTCGTCGAACTCTCCCGGCCGTTCTTCTCCTGGCCGGGCTGCTGGCCGGAGCGGCTCTGGCCTCAGTGCAGCTACTGCCGATGCTCGAGCTGGAGCGGCTGTCCGTGCGGCCTGCGGCTCTCGACCCGGCAGCTCTCCCGGCCCTCCCTCGCTCCGCGTTGAGCGTGCGGCCGAGGTCCCTGCCCTTCCTCGCCGCGCAGACGGGGATCTACCGCATCTTGACTCAGGAGAAGGACGGCATTCCCGCGTCCGGGCAGGTCGAGTCCTACTCCTCCAATCTGTCCCTTGTGTGGGGCCTGCCCACGGCAAGCGGCCTCGCCTCTTTGGTTCCCGCCCGCTACGCCCGCTACACCGCTGGCATGACCTCGGCGATGCTCAACCTGCTGGGGGTCAAGTACTATCTGCTGCCCCAGGACTCGACCGCTGCCGCCTACGACCTGAACGACCCCTTCCTGTACAGTCCGCTGAACGACGTGCTGCCCACGGGGCTGAGGGTGGCCGCCGGCTTCGAGCTCGAATGGTATCTCAGCGATTCGGCCGAGCTGCGCGATGGCGAGCCCGTGGCGGTTTTCGATTACGTCACCGAGGAATCAGTTGACCTGAACGAGAATGTCCTGACCGTCGGCTCCCACGTCGCCGACTGGGCCTATGAGCGCAGCGACGTCCGGGCGGTCGTGGCGCACAATCAGGCCCCCATCGCCCGCACCTTCCCGGCGCGCTCCGGTTCACCGCCGGAGGATCACGTAGGCTATGTGTACCGCGCTGTGGTGCGGCTCCCCTACGCGGTACTGGTGAATGGACTGCAGATGCCGGCCATTCTGCCGCCGGACCGCATCCACGTTGAGCGGGCCACCATGATCGATGGGCAGGGCCACCGGCATCTCCTCTCGCACCTCAAGGGCCTGGGCGACCACACCCTGGCCTACCGCAGCGAGGATGTGGCCATCTTGGAGAACCACGATGTCCTGCCGCGGCTTTTCCTGGCGTACGAGGCGCGGCCGGTGCCGGACGATGCGCAGGCGCTGGCCCTTCTGCATGGTGGCCAAGTGGACCTGCAACGGGAGGTTCTGCTGGCCGCTGCGGAGGTTGCGCCTGCCCGGCCGCCGACGGCGGGAACGGAGCGGGTGGCACTGGCGGAGTACGGCTCTCGCCGCGTGGCGGTGGAAGTGGAGGTGCCTGCCGATGGCTACCTGGTGCTGACCGATAGCTGGTACCCCGGCTGGCGAGTGTCGGTGGATGGCCGGGAGGCCCCTCTCCTGCGCGCGGATTTCCTCTTCCGCGCCGTCCACCTGACCGCGGGCGAGCACCGGGTCGAGTTCACCTATCAGCCCGAGCCCTTCCGCACCGGGGGATGGATCAGCGCAGCGGCAGCGGTCTTTGTTCTGGCGCTCTGGCTGTGGGGTGGAAAGAAGTACGGCCTGGTGGGCGCCTGAGGGCGTTCACGCCTGGGCCGAGCCTTGGCTCCCCCGAGCGTAGCGAATGGTCGATGTTCATATCAACCCCATTACTCACACAGACACGATGGAAATCCGTATCTGGTCTGCAGGCAAGGTTGCGCACTCGGTTGCATAACTCCTCCGCGCTTTGCCCAACTCGTGAGCAACGCCAACCGGTTCGCTTTTCAACTTCGGCTAACACAAAGAAACGTGTCTTCCCCAGATGCAGCATCTCCTCTACTTCGGACCTGCACAGCGTGCCTTGGCAGTAGCCTAGCAGCAACACCCGAATCTGCTCTGCAGTGAAACGTCGATGTATCTGGTCCATTGATCCCTCCTACAGGTGTCGGAGGAGTCTACCACAAATCGTGGGCGGCAAGGCCCCGGCGGCAGTTCACTTTTCAACCTAAAATGGTTCACTTTTGAACTGTAAACAGTTCACTTTTCAACTTTGGATGACAAATGCAAAATTGCCTATTGACAAAGCCGAAAAGTGCCGCTATACTGTGGCACAGTAGATTGTTAGACAATAGACATTGTACAAGTAGTGAGCAGAGCAGCTCGAGGGTTTACGACAACTAGCGTCAGTTTCTGAGTGGAGACTGTGCATGACCCAACGACTGGTCCGCGACGTTACGTACGATGTAGTAGCGACAAGAGAGCGTGTCTCCGACGGTGTTGCTTCAGCCATGGTGTGGGCCAATCACCTTGGCCTCAGCCGTGGGTCGCTGTCGCAAGTCGCGGCTGATATGCTCCGAGCGATGATTCGAGATGGCCGTCTCGCACCCGGCGCCAAGCTCCCGGGTGAGCCTAAGCTTGCCTCCAACCTCAAGGTAAGCCGCGGGACGCTTCGGTCGGCAATCCACCAGCTCGAACAGCAAGGGCTGGTCTGGAAACGCCGGGGTGTGGGCACGTTCGTCAGTGCCCGACGACTGCTGCATAACCGCCTCGACCTTTACCTCAGTCTCACTGATCTCATCGAATCCACTGGCCGCAAGCCAGGCGTAAGTGACCTCTCCGTAGAAGTGATCCCCGCCGACGACCATACGGCCGAGAACCTCCAGGCGCCACTCAATGCGCCGGTCGTATGTTTGCGCCGCACCCGCACCGCCGACGACGTAGCAGTGATTGCCAATATCGATTACTTCCTGCTCGCCCAGCTCGGGACTGGCTCTGCTTCGGATTTGCTGCGCCGGCTGACCCATGGCCTCGAGGAGCTCGGTGGGTTGCAGCGCTTTTTTGAGCGAGAGCTGGGCCGTCCTCTGGATCATGCCATCACTACTATACGGCCCGTGCGAGCCGATCACCGACTGCTGCAGGAGATACGCCTGCCAATTACCCGTGGAGCCGTGCTTCTCTGCCTTGAGCAGACCGACTATGACCGCTTCCAGCATCCGCTGATCACTGGTTTCGAGTACCACGTCCCCGAGTTCTGCGATTGCACGATCTACCGACACCGCTGATGACTAGAACATACCCGCTTCAAAGGAGGTGCTCGCGCAAAACTTTCGGTGCCGCATCACGAGTCGGGTTGATTACGGTCGATTTCTAGACAGGGAGGACAGCTGATATGCGGTCGAGAAGCAAATCGTTACAGATCTGGTTGATAGCTACTATCGTTCTGGCCGTAGTGCTAGGCAGCTGCAAGTCTGCCCCGGCGCCTACGGCAACTGCTGAACCTCAGGTACAGGGATTCAACTGGCGGAAGTACGCTGGAACAGAGCTGTATCTCTTCTTGAACAAGCACCCGTACGCCGAGGCTTTGCTCGGCCAGATCGGCAAGTTCGAGGAGAAAACCGGCATCAAGGTCAGATACGACATGCTTTCGGAAGGCGAGTTCATGGAAAAGCTGCGGATCGAGCTCGCTGCCGGGACAGGCCTGTACGATGCCTTTATGACCGGCCCCTATACGGAATGGGAATACGCTCCGGCTGGCTGGCTGGAACCGCTCGAGCTATTCGTTAACGATCCGGCCAAGACCGACCAGGCGTACTACAAGTTCGAAGACTTTTACCCCAACACGCTCGCCGCCAACATGTGGGACCTGAACGTGGGCAGCGGTGTGGGGCAGGGCCACCTGTGGGCCGTTCCGACCATGGTCGAGACTTATATCATTGCCTACCGCGCCGATCTCTTCGCCAAGTACAATCTCAAGGCTCCGACCACGCTGCAGGAAATGTACGATGCCGCCTCCGTCCTGACCAAAGGCGAGGGTGGTGATTTTCGCGGCTGGTTGGGCGCTGGCGACAAGGGCGGCAACGCAGTCTGGACCGGATTCCCCTCAACATTAATGTCGCACGCCGCGACCAAGCTGCCCGACTTTGACATCGTTGACGGCAAGCTCAAGTGCGTCATCAACCAGCCCGCTCTGGTGCCCGTTACGGACCTATGGATCAAGAACGTGCGCGACAACGGACCCCTGGGCTGGACCGCCATCACCTGGTACGATGCCATGGAGCTGTTCTCTACCGGACGCTATGGCATGATTTATGACTGCGACTTTTTCGCCTCCAACTTTGAGGACCCCGTCAAGTCGCAGGTCGCGGGCAAGGTCAAGTACGCGTCGCCCGTAGCGCCCGTGGGCGGCACGCCTGCCTCTAGCATGTGGACCTGGGGCTTGAGCATGAACTCCAAGTCCAAGAACAAGGACGCCGCCTGGTTGCTCATGCAGTGGGCTACCGGCCCCGATACCCTGCTGGCCGCCACACGCGACTTTAGGAACTATAACCCCACTCGCAAGTCAGTATGGGATGATCCGACCGTCTCTGCCACGCTGGGCAAGTGGGGCGAGGGCACTTATATGACGGCCGTGCGCGCCAACCTGGAAAAGTACGCCCGGATTGGCTGGACACCAGAACCTCAGATCTGGACTCTGGCCGACTACTGGTCTGTGGCCCTGCAGGAAATTTGGTCAGGCGCCAAGACCACTCAGCAAGCTCTGGATGATGCAGCAAAGCAAATGGATGCTACTATCGCTCAGGTGGGCATCAAGCCCGGTCCGATAGGCAAGTAATTCCCGCTGGAGGCGGACGGCAGCATCTCGCTGTCCGCCTCCAGACTCGCGCGAGCTCCGTTATCCGTGGACGGCTTGGTAACGTAAGGTAGCCAGAACGAAGGGAGCGAGTGACTATGACGAGTATAAGTACCCCGGTGGGCACAGCGGCACCAAAAACGCTAACCACCGGCCGTGGCAGGGGCAGTCCATCACGCAAGTGGCTGCCCGTGGTCTTGACGGGTCCGGCCTTCTTTGTGCCCTTTGTGCTGACCCTCGCCTGGATCCTGGGAGTCTACTGGAGTCTGACCGACTATGACCTCCGCTTCGGGCTGCGCAACTATATCGGCCTGGCGAACTATATTGACCTGCTCAAGCTGCCGCTGTTCTGGACCTCGGTCAAGGTAACTCTGCAGTACACAGTGCTGACCGCAGGAATCGAGCTGCCCATCAGTCTGGGCTTTGCCATGATGCTGAACCGGGCCACCGGCTGGACGGCCAGATTGGCACGCAGCGTTATTATGGCTCCGCTCTGCATCTCGCCGGTCATCGCTGCTCTGATGTGGAAAATTATGCTGGGACCCAATCAGGGCCTGTTCAACTATGCGCTGCATCTTGTTGGCCTGCCCAAGGTGGACTGGTTTGGCGATCCTCGCGTCGCCATGTGGTCGTTGATGATCGTCGACTGCTGGTTGTTCATCCCCTTTACCACGCTCATTCTGTGGGGCGGGTTACAGAGTCTGCCCAAGACCCCCTATGAGGCGGCCGCAGTGGATGGCGCTTCAAGCTGGTTTACCTTCCGCAGGCTGACCCTGCCGCTGATGAAGCCCTTTGTGATGATCGCTCTGTTGTTCCGCGTCTGCGACAGCCTCAACGTCTTTGACACCATCTTTGCCACCACCAAAGGCGGACCGGGGCGGGTCACGTTCGCGCTGAACTTGCTCGGGTACGACTCGGTGATGAGATGGTTCCGTCTCGGCTCCGGCCTGGCCGCCATGATGATCACGTACTTCCTGGCCTATGCCGTAGCCAAGCGCCTGATCGCATTTTTCCCCAAGTAGGAGGAGATCTCAACCATGCACAGCACAGGACGCTCGCGTCGTGCAATAGGGGCAGTCATGATGTACGCTGCCTACATCCTCCTGATGGCATTCATTGTGTTCCCGCTTATCTGGATGCTGCTGATGTCGTTCAAGAATCCGACGGACGTAATGGCCATACCGCCCAAGCTGTTCTTCAAGCCCACGTTGGACAACTACATCCGGCTGTTCTTTGGGCGTCAGCGCGAGGGCTACGCGCTGGTCAAGAGCGACTTTCCATTGGCGATGAAGAACACCATTATCATCGCCGGAGGCGCGACCATCGTCTCCATGATCACCGGGACGCTGGCTGGCTATGCGTTGGCGCGCCTCCGTTTTGCCGCACGCGATTTCCTGGCCTTTACGATCCTGTCACTGCGCTTTTCGCCACCGCTCAGCATGATTATACCGGTGTACATCCTTTACCGCCGGATCGGCCTGTACAACACCCATGTGGGCTTGATGCTGATCTACCAGATCATCTCCATGCCGATCATCATCTGGGTGGTGCGCAGCTACATTGAATCTGTGCCCGTGGACCTGGAACAGGCGGCTTGGATCGATGGCTATTCCTGGTGGCAGGGGTTTAGCAAGGTTCTCTTCCCTCTGATCGCCCCGGGCGTGGCCGCGACATCAGTGCTGGCGTTCGTCTTTTGCTGGAACAACTTTGTGTTCGGCTTGATGCTGGGCGCCGCCGAAACGCACACCCTGACTGTCGCCACCAGCGCGTTTATCTCCTACGAGCAGGTCCTGTGGGGGCAAATGGCCGCTGCCTCCGTGGTGACGATCATCCCGGCGATGATTTTTATCTTCCTGGTGCAGCGGTGGGTGGTTCGCGGCCTGACCTTTGGCGCCGTCAAGGGCTAGACGAATCAGAAAGCGAGTGAGATGGCAACCATCGTTCTGAAGGATCTTGTCAAAAAGTACGGTGACGTCGAGGCTGTCAAGGGCATCAACCTGGAGATCCGCCACAAAGAGTTCTTTTGCTTCCTGGGCCCTTCGGGCTGCGGAAAGACGTCGACCCTGCGCGTGATCGCCGGGCTCGAGGATATTACCGCCGGTGAAGTGTGGATAGGTGACAGGAAGGTCAACGGACTGGCACCCGCTGACCGCGACGTCTCGATGGCTTTTGAGACCTATGCTCTCTATCCGCCTTTGACGGTTCGCGAAAACCTGGCCTTCCCATTGGCGGCTCGCGGCGCCACTAAAGAGGCAATCGCGAACAAGGTCGCCGAGGTCGCGCGTATCCTGGACCTCAGCGATGTGCTGGATAAGAAGCCGGACCAGATCAGCGGCGGGCATCAGCAGCGGGTGTCGCTGGGCCGCTGCATCATCCGTTCGCCCAACGCGTTTCTGTTCGACGAGCCGCTCTCGCACGTGGACTCGAAGGCGCGCCGCCAGATGCGCGGCGAAATCCGGCGCATTCAGCTCTCGCTGGGCATTACCTCGCTCTATGTGACCCATGACCAGTCGGAAGCACTGGCCCTGGCCGACCGGGTGATGATCATGAACGCGGGCGAGATCCAGCAAGTCGGCACACCGGACGAGGTCTACGACCGTCCGGCCAACCTGTTCGTGGCCGACTTTGTTGGCGAGCCGCCATTCAACCTTCTGGATTGCCGGCTGGTGAAGGAAGATGGTGTGAGCCGGTTCCGCCTGGACAAGGGCGGGTTCAGCCTTCGCGTACCCGATCGGTTGCTGCCTCTCCTTGCCGACCACGGCGATCAAGTGCTCAAGCTCGGCATCCGACCGATGTACATCGTTCCGCGGCTCACTCAGCCCGAAGAGCGGACCGTAGCGGGCAAGGTGTATGTGTTTGAGAATCTGGGCGAAGAAGGCGTGCTCACCGTGGACGTCGCCGGCGACCTGGTGCGTGTCACCACCACTCCTGACTTTCGGGGCAAGTCCGGCGACCCGGTGTGGCTCGACATGGACACGAGCCGGGTGCACGTGTTTGATCCCGTTACCACGCGCAATATCACCCTGGACTGACCAGGAGAGGGGAATCGAACGATGGGTGAAGTAGTGCTGGAGAACGTCTGGAAGCGCTACGGCAAGACCGAAGCGGTGAAAGGACTCTCTCTGGAGGTCAAGGAAGAAGAGTGCATCGTCATCCTGGGCCCTTCCGGGGCTGGCAAGACGTCCACTCTCAAGATGATCGCGGGACTGGAAGACATCAGCTCCGGCCACATCTTCGTCAACGGCCGCCTGGTCGACAACCTTGAACCGCACGAGCGCAATGTGGCTATGACCTTTGAGACCTACGCCTTGTACCCGCACTTCTCAGTGTACGACAACCTGGCCTTTCCGCTGCGCTCGCCCAAACACAAGGTGCCCGAAGTAGAGATCAAGCAGCGCGTGGACAAGGTGGCAGATATGCTTGGCATTGGCGGCCTGCTCGACCGCCTGCCGGCTCAGCTCAGCCAGGGGCAGAAGCAGCGCGTGGGCCTGGGACGCACGCTGGTTCGCCAGCCATCTGTGTTTCTCTTCGATGAGCCGCTGGCCCACGTGGATGCCAAGATTCGCAACCGCATGCGTATGGAGATCAAGCGTATCCAGGAAGAGTTGCGCACCACGTCGATCTTTGTCACCCACGACTATCTGGAAGCGCTTTCGCTGGGCGACCGCATCGCCGTCCTCGACAAGGGCGTGCTGCAGCAGATTGGAGCACCGCAGCAGATCTTCGAAAACCCTGCCAACAGCTTTGTGGCCGGGATCGTGGGCGACCCGCCGTGCAACCTCTTTGATGCCCGCGTGGCGCGCTTGGGCGGCGAGATGGCCTTCGTCAGCCGGGATGGCTGCTGCCAAATGCCGATGTCCCCGGGTTTGGCGGAGACACTGCGTCCCCACGTGGGCGAGGAGGTCAAAGTGGGCGTGCGGCCGATGTACGTTACCCCTTCATTCGTCGCGAGCGAGGGATGCATAGCCGGCACGGTGTATGTCTTTGAGCGTTTTGAGACCAAGGGTGTGCTCCAGGTCCAGGTAGGGGAGACACGTATCGCCGCGATGACCACGCCGGATCTGAAGGTACAGCTCAACCAGCCCGTGTGGCTCAAGGTTCAGCCGCGGCGTGTGCTGGCGTTCGACGTCGCGTCAGGGCGCGCGCTTCCGCCGTCCGATGTCTAGCGGGCGCGCGGCCTGGAGCGTGAAAGGGCTTTGGGACTCGGTTTGACAGGCGTCGCGCGGTGCCCGGCATCGACTGGTCGTGATGGTTGCGCCGGCGCCGAAATCATAGAAGATGATCGAGAAAGGAGCTGCAATGACTGACATGGGTAAGAAGTTGAGGATGGGGCGTATTTTCAACCCCAAGACCGGCAAAGCAGTGGTGATGCCGATGGACCAGCCGCTCTACGGCTATCACGAGGCTTTGGTCGATTTGGTTCCACTGGTGCATGGGCTGATCGAAGCCGGCGCCACCGCGTTTCTGCTTGCCCGCGGCACGGCCAAGGCAGTCGCCGACGAGTTGGCCGGCCGAGCAGGATTGATCTACCGAACGCACGTGGCCACGGCCTTTAGCCGGGTCGACACCGAATACGCCGTCTACTCGACCGTAGAAGAGGCCCTCCGCCTGGGCGCCGATGCCGTGGCTCCCTGCGTGTTCCTGGGCTCTCCGACCGAGAAGGACGACCTCACCGCCTGGGGCCTGATGGCCGACGAATGCGACAAGTGGGGCATGCCCATCTTTCCCGAGGTTCATCCGCCCGCCGTGCTGCCCGGTGCCAAGGTTTATGATGGACCGTATGGTTGGGAGGAAATGCGCCTGACCATCCGCATCGCCTCAGAGGTCGGCGCGGACTTTATCAAGACCTGGTACAGCGGTGACGCTGAGAGCTACCGCAAGATCCTCAGCTTCAGCCAGGTGCCCGTGCTTATCGCTGGCGGCGCGCCGACCGACGACGCTCGCAAGGTGCTGCAGATCGTGCGCGGTGCGATGGATGCCGGAGCGGGCGGTGTGTCGATGGGCCGCAAGGTCTGGGGCGGCAAGACCCCGTTCGCGATGTGCCGTGCGGTTTCAAAGATCATCCAGGAAAATGCCACCGTGGATGAAGCGCTTAAGGAGTTCAACAGGAAGTAGTGACCCGATCGCGGCGGCCGGGCAGGCCAGCGTCCAGTGCTCACTGAACCCAAAAGCCTGCCTGGCTGGCCGCGACGTACGGGTGTTTCAGAGCTGTTGCGCGATGCTTCGGAACCGACCGCCCGTCGAGCTGACGCCGGTCCACACTGATGACGGAGTGCTGAGAATGAAAGAAGCCTTGCTCTATGGTGTACGCGACCTCAGGGTGGTAGAGTCACCCAAACCCGAGATTGGCCCCTACGACGTGCTGGTGCGTGTGCGGGCCTGCGGCATCTGTCCGACCGACCTGCGCAAGTACCTCTTGCTCCACGAGTCGGCGCAGGTGCCACACCTACCGCTCAACATGGGACACGAGTTCGCTGGCGATGTGGTGGAGGTGGGTGCCAAGGTAACGCGGCCGATCAAGGTGGGCATGCGCGTGGCGGCCTCGGACTATGGTGGTTACGCCGAGTACGCGCGGCTTGGTCCCTGCCGCACGGAAGAGGACATCGCCATCGAGGCCATCGACACCGTGTTTGAGCTGCCGGAGAACGTGTCGTACGAAGAAGGAACCCTGATGGAGCCGCTGGCCTGCGCGATCCATGCGGTGCGCGACCAGGCCAAGATCCAGGTGGGCCAAACGGTCGCCATTCTCGGCTCGGGCCAAATGGGCCTGCTCAAGATGGGTGTCGCTCAGGCCATGGGCGCGCGGGTCATTATGGTCGACCTGCGCGAGGATCGTTTGGCCTGGGCGGTCAAGCTGGGCGCCGACGAGACCGTCAACGCCAGCACGGAAGATCCTGTGGCAGCGGTGCGACGGCTCACTCACGGCGAGGGAGCGGAGGCGGTGATCGTGTCGCCCGGGCGCGTGCCCGAGATGATACCGCAGGCGCTGGGCATGGCCGCATACCTGGGCCGTGTAGTGCTGTTTGGCGGATACAAGAAGGGCACCTCGGTGCCGTTCGACCCGAACGTCATTCACTATGGCGAGATCATCCTTACCGGCTGTGAAGGCATCGGCGTCAAGCCCTCGCCCACGGATTTACTTACTTTCAAGATCGCGCTGGACCTGATCGCTTCGGGGCGTGTGCCGGTGAGCAAGATCATCACCCACACGTTCCCGCTGGACGAGATCACGGTCGCCTTTGGCGTGTTGGAGCGGATGGAAGCGATGAAAGTCGTGCTCAAGATCTAGGGCGGGCCAGTCAGCGCACTATCAGGGGAGGATGTCGGATGACCCTCAAAAGCATCTTGAAGAGTCTGTTGCGGCGGGTTGTATTCGCACTCGCCATCGGGGCACTGCTGTTCGCGATTCAGCCGCTGGTTACGCGGGTGCCCTGGCTGCATGCGACTATCGTCATCCTGTTGTTCCTGTTCGCCTGGGAATACATCGTCTAAGGTGGAGCGCAATGAACCTCAGGTGGTGGCGGTAGAATGAGCGAAGGACGGTTCTTGCTCGGCGTGGACGTGGGTACCTACGGCTCCAAGGGAGTCGTGGTGAACCAGGCTGGCCGCGTGCTGGCCACTAGCTTTGCCGAGCATGGCGTAGACAGTCCTCGTCTGGGCTGGTACGAGCATGACCCGGAGCGTGTCTGGTGGAACGACCTGACGCGGATCATCCAGGAGCTGCTGGATCGTTCGGGCATCGACCCGCGCGAGGTCGCCGCACTGGGCGTGAGCGGTCTGAGTCCTGAAGTGACCGCGGTGGATGCCGAGGGGCGAGTGCTGCGCCCGGCCATCCTGTACTCGGACACTCGGGCGGCCGCTGAGTCCGAGCGCATCATAGAGAAGCTGGGCGAGCAGCGGATCCTGGACGTCGGCGGGAACGCGCTCTCGGTGCAGTCCGCCGGCCCCAAGGTGCTCTGGCTCCGCGATCATGAGCCCGAGGTCTTTGGCCGAACCCGCTACATCTATGACGCGCCCAGCTACCTGACCTACCTTCTCACCGGCGTGTCGCGCATGGACTATGGGCAGGCCTGCTGGTTTCACCCGCTGTTCAACATCCGCGACCTTAAGTGGGATGAGAGCGTGTGCACCGAGCTGGGCATCTCCAGCAGCATCTTTCCTCCGCTCGGGTGGGCCACGGAGGTCGCGGGCGGCATCTCGCGGAGCGCCGCACAGGCCACGGGGCTGGTGGAAGGAACGCCGGTGATCACCGGAACCGGTGACGGCCCGGCCGAGCAGGTGGCCGTCGGTGCCTCGGAAGAGGGAGAGGCGGCGTTGGTGTACGGCAGCACGATGTGCCTGCTCGCGCTGTCCAACACGCCGCGAGTGCACGCGCGGGCGGCGGCGGCCATCGGAGCGGTTCCCGGTCGCCGCTTGCTGATGACCTACATGAACGCCTCCGCGGCGCTGACACGCTGGTTTCGCGACAACTTTGGTCAGGTGGAACGCGAGGCAGAAGCGAGCCTCGGCATCAACGCCTACCAGCTGCTCAGCGCCGAGGCCGCCCAGGTTCCTCCCGGGTCCGAGGGCCTGGTGGTACTGCCTTACTTTGCCGGCGAAGGCCACCCGATCCTAGATACATCAGCCCGCGGCTTGATCCTGGGGCTGACCCTGTCGCACAAGCGCGGCCACCTCTACCGCGCCTTGCTCGAGGGAGTGGCCTACGGCCTGCGTCATAACCTGGAGACGTTCCAGGAGGCCGGTCTGCCCATCCGGAGATACCTGGCCGTGGGCGGCGGGACCAAGAGCAAGCTGTGGACGCAGATCGTGAGTGACGTTGTAGGCATCAACCAGGAGCTGGTATCCGTGCCCTTCGGGGCGCCGTTCGCTGACGCCTATCTGGCCGGCTACGGCGTGGGGATGTTCCGCGATATGCGGACCCTGCGCGACGAATGGGCGCAGATTTCCGGACGGGTGTCTCATCAGCCCGAGCTGTGGCCCGTGTACGACCGCTATTATCAGGTATACCGTGCGCTTTACGAACCACTGAAGAAACATATGCATACGCTGGCCGAATTGTCTATGGCAGCAAGAGATTGAATGGAAGGGAGCCTCGTGACCACTGGACAGCATCTCATTCTGCATCGAACTTCCCGCCGCGAGATGAAAGAAGGCAAGATACCGGTCATCGTCAAAGGTGAGGGCGTTTATGTTTGGGACCAGGCCGGGCGCAAGTACCTGGACTTTGTCTCCGCGGTGACCCGCGTTTCGCACCTGGGATACGGCCGCAAGGAGATTGCTCAGGCGATGTACGACCAGGCCTGTCAGCTCAGCTACTATAGCCCGTTTCAGTTCGCCACCCAGCCGGCCATGGAGATGGCTGACGTGCTCGCCGAGGTGGCGCCGGGTCAGATCAGCCAGTTCTTCTTTGTCTGCGACGGCTCCGAGTCCGTAGAGGCCGCGCTGAAACTGGCCAAGCACTACCATTACTTCCGCGGTGACAAGCAGCGCCACAAAGTCATCTCCCGGCGAGGGGCCTATCACGGCACTACCGGTGGCGCACTGCGCGCGCTGGGCGTGGTGCTGCCGATGCGCCACATCATGGAGCCAGTTGGACCGGGGACGGTGTGGGCAGAGTCACCCTACTGCTATCGCTGCCCGCTGCACCTGTCCTACCCGGCCTGCGACCTGGCCTGCGCCAGGGACGTGGCGCGGATTATCGAGTTCGAAGGACCCGAGCAGGTCTCGGTGTTCATTGGTGAGCCCATTCAGCAAGGGTTCGGCGTGCTTCCCGCGCCCCCGGGGTACTGGAAGACCATCCGCGAGATCTGCGACCGCTATGGCATCCTCATCATTCACGACGAAATCATCTCGGCCTTTGGTCGAACCGGCAAGTGGTTTGCCAGTGAGCATTTCGGCGTGTGGCCTGATCTGGTCACGATGGCCAAGGGCCTGGCCAGCGGCTATGCGGCGCTGGGTGCGGTGGGCTGCACCGAAAAGGTGATCGAGCCCGTGGACACGTTCCATCACATCCACACCTATGGCAATCATCCGGTGGCTTGCGCCGCGGCACTGGCTTCGATGCGCATTATGAAGAACGAGCATCTGGTGCAGCACGCCGAGCGTATGGGTGTTTACCTGAAGCAAGGCCTGGAGTCGCTGTCCGGACATCGCGTCTTTGGCGAGGCGCGCGTGGTGGGGGTGTGGGGCGCTATCGACTGCACCACCGACCGCCAGACCCGAGCTCCGTTCCCGGCCGAGCGGCTGGCGAGCCTGGTGCGCCGGGCGCAGGACAAGGGATTGATCATCAAGAGTATGGGCCAGGCACTCGAGTTCGCTCCACCGCTGATCATCGAGAAGGAGCATATCGACCGGGCCGTGCGCATTCTGGACGAGTGTCTGACCGAAGAAGAAAAGGACATGAATCTGTAGCAACTGCGCATTGGCAGCGCAGGTCGCCGGGGAGAGCCGCTAAAGCAATGGGCGCCGACTATCTGTTGGGAATCGACGTAGGCACTTTCGGCTCCAAGGGCGTCCTGGTGGACGTCCACGGCCGGATTCTGGCGTCTGCCTTTGTGGAGCATGGCGAAGAAAGCCCTAGGACAGGCTGGTACGAGCAGGATGCGGACGCGGTCTGGTGGGGCGATCTGATCAAGATCACGGGCCGCCTGGTAGGTACTGTGCCAGGCGGCGCCGGCTCGGTCGCCGCGGTTGGGGTCAGCGCCGTGACACCAGATGTGTTGCCGGTCGACGCCCGGGGCAACGCTCTCCGCAGGGCGATCCTGTACTCGGACACCCGGGCGGCGAGCCAGGCCAAGCGCATGGTGGAGGTCCTTGGCCAGGACGCGATCCTTGCCACCTGCGGCAATGCTCTGTCAGTGCAGTCCGCTGGCCCCCGGCTTCTCTGGCTGCGGGAAAACGAGCCTGACCTGTTCTGGAGAGCGCACAAGATTATGGACGCGCCGGCGTTTCTCGTGCATCGCCTGACCGGCACCTTCTGCGCCGACCGTTCTTCCATTGGCGCGTATCACCCGTTCATGAATATCCGCACACTGGAGTGGGACGAAGCCATCTGCGCCGAGTTTGGGGTGCCGGTGGACAAGCTGCCCGAGCTGCGTTGGTCAACCGACATCGTGGGCTCGGTGACCCGGGCAGCGGCAGCGGCGACTGGCCTGGTTGAGGGCATCCCGGTGATCGCAGGCGCCGGCGACGGAATAGCCGAAATGGTGAGTGTTGGCCCCGAGCACGAAGGCGAGGCTGCCCTGCTGTATGGCACCACCATGGTTCTCGTCACGCTGACCAGGCGCCTCCGGCCGCACCCGAAGGTGATCACGCTGGCAGGTCCGCTTCCCGGAACCTATGTGTCCGGCGCCTACATGAACACCTCGGCAGCTCTGTCGCGATGGTTCCGCGACAACTTGGGTCAGGTGGAGCGCCGGCTCGAAGCTCAACTGGGCATCAACGCCTATCAGCTGCTCAGCAGCGATGCGGCCGAGGTGCCACCTGGGTCCGCAGGCCTGGTGGTCCTGCCGTACTTTGCCGGTGAGGGTTACCCGATCCTGGATGAGCAGGCACGCGGTCTGATTCTGGGCCTCACCCTGACCCATACGCGAAAGCATGTCTACCGCGCCCTGCTCGAGGGCGTGGCCTACGGACTGCGGCATAACTGGGAGACCATTCTCAGCGCTGGCGTCAACATCACTCGGATTCGGGCCGTTGGCGGAGGCACCAAGAGCGCAGTATGGACTCAGATCATCAGTGACGTGATCGGACAGGACCAGGAGCTGGTGGCCTCACATCTCGGCGCTCCCTACGGTGATGCCTATCTGGCAGGGCTGGGCATAGGCATGTTCCGCGACCTATCGACCTTGCACGAGGAGTGGGTGCGGACCATTGGCGTGGTCAAGCACAGGCCCGAGATCAAGCCAGTGTACGATTCGTACTATGCCGTGTATAAGGAGCTCTATCCGCCTCTGGCGGATTCAATGCATACTCTCGCTCGGATTTCGGTCGAGCCAGTGAACGTCTAGCAGCTCTGGGCAGCGGCGAGCTTTCCGCGAGCTGATAGATCACTATCGAGGAAGGAGAAATCGGATGTTGGGTTGTGTAGCAGGCAGGATTCTGCACGTTGATCTTACGAAAGGTCAGCTGAAGGTCGAGGAGCCGCCCGAATCCTTCTACCGCAAGTATGGCGGTGGCAGCGCGATGGGCACGTACTATATTCTCAAGCATACTCCCGCCGGAATAGATGCGTTTTCTCCCAAGAACACGCTTACGCTCTTTGTCGGTCTGGCGACGGGACTGCCGGTTTCGGGTCAGGCCCGAGTTTGCGCCAACGCCAAGTCGCCCCTGACAGGTGCCATCGGCGACTCGCAGGCCGGCGGTTTCTTCCCGGCCGAGCTGAAGTTCGCAGGCTTTGACGGCGTCGTCATTCGCGGCAGGTCCAAGACGCCGGTCTATCTCTGGCTGCACGACGGCCAGGCCGAGCTGTGCGATGCATCTGGGCTGTGGGGGAAGGACACGGGGGAGGTTGAAGACCTGCTGCAGAAAGAGCTCAACGACCCCAAGATCCAGGTCCTGCAGATCGGTCCGGCAGGTGAGCGGCTGGTGCGTTTCGCCAGCCTGATCAACATGTGCAATCGCGCCAATGGGCGGACCGGCATGGGTGCGGTGATGGGTTCCAAGAACCTGAAGGCGGTAGTAGTGCGCGGCACGGGCAAGCCGACAGCGGCGCACCCGGAAGAGCTGGCGGCGATCAGCAAGCAGGGCCTGCAGAGTCTCGCTGACATACCCGACATGACCGGCCTGTCAAACAATGGCACGAGCGACGGCCTGGGCTGGCAGAACGACTTTGGCACCCTGCCTACCCGCAACTGGAACGAAGGTCAGTTCGAGCATTTCGAGAACCTTACCGGCCAGAAGATGACCGATACGATTCTGAAGGAGAGGGATACCTGCTTCGGTTGCATCGTCCGCTGTAAGCGCGTGGTCGAGACCGAGTACGACGGACGCAAGGTCCTTCCGCGCTATGGTGGCCCGGAATACGAGACCATGAGCACGCTGGGCTCGTACTGCGCCGTGTCCGAGCTGGGCGCCGTTGCCCTGGGCAACCAGCTGTGCAACCAGCTCGGCCTGGATTCGATCAGTGCCGGCGCTACGGTCGCCTTTGCCATGGAGTGCTTTGAGAATGGACTGCTCACAGAGAAGGACACGGGCGGAATAGATTGCAGGTTCGGCAACGCTCGCGCTATGCTGCGCCTGCTGGAGATGATCGCTGAGCGCGAAGGGCTGGGCGACCTGTTGGCCGAAGGGACGGAGCGCGCCGCGGCCAAGATTGGCAAGAACGCCGCCGAGTTTCTCATCACTGCCAAGTCGCAGGAGGCGCCTGCCCACATGCCTCACGCCAAAAGGTCGCTGGGACTCATCTACGCGGTGAACCCCTTTGGCGCCGACCACCAGTCGTCGGAACACGATCCCACCTACGAGGATGGTGCGTTCCCGCTGTACCCGCAGCGTCTGGCTATGTTGGGGTTGACCTCGCCTCAGCCGGTAGGCAGCATGAATGACGAGAAGGTACGCTTTGCCTATCTGACGCAGCTGTTCTTTAGCGCGATGGACTCTTACTCGCTGTGCCAGTTTGTCTGGGGCCCCACCTACGAGCTGTACGGCCCACAGGAGACGGTGGCCATGCTGCGTGCCGTGACCGGTTGGGACGACCTGACCCTCGACGAGCTGATGAGCGTGGGAGAGAGGCGCCTGAACATGATGCGCGCCTTTAACGCCCGTGAGGGTCTGGACCGCAAGCAGGACAAGCTCGCGAGCAGGTTCGCCCAGCCGCTGGGAGGCACGGGACGTACGGCGGGCGTGTCCATCGATCCGGCCGAACTGGAACGCCACAAGGACTCGTACTACAAGCTGGCTGGCTGGAGCAAAACTACCGGCAACCCGAGCGCGAAAAAGCTGGCCTCGTTGGGTCTGGACTGGATCAAGCCCTAGCACCAAAAGCGGAGGCGTAGATTGCAGATCAAAGTTACCCTGCATTCTATCCTGTGCGAGTTGCTGCCGGCCGAAAACCGAGGCGTGGCCACTCTGGACATAGTGCCAGGAACGACTCTAGCTGACGTCTCGGACCGGCTGGGAATCAAGGGTCGAGTGATCTTCACCGTCAACGGGAAAGTGGTCACCGAGTCGGCGAGCCGCCTGCACGCTGGCGACGATGTTCAGGTCTATGTGTCAGTGCACGGGGGGTAGAGTGACTAGCAATCAGGAGAATCTTTATGCTCGCGCCAGGCAACACCTTGTCGCGGGGGTTGGGGCCGCTGGACGCTTTAACGGTAGCCTGGGACACCCGGTTTACTTCGCACGAGGTGATGGCGCCTACCTGTGGGATGTGGATGGCCGCCGCTACCTCGACCTGAACTGCTCGCATGGTGCGACCATCCTGGGCCACAATCATGCCAGCACCAGGGCGGCCATCATCCGTGCCCTCGACGCGGGAGTCCTGGCAGCGTGCGAGACGGAGAGCACGGTCGCCCTGGCCGAGCGCATTGGCAGCTTTTTGCCGTGTGCCGAGCGCGTGCGTTACCTGCCCTCTGGCACGGAGGTCACGCTGGTGGCGCTGCGGCTGGCGCGCGCGGCCACAGGGCGTTCCAGGATCCTGCGTTTTGAGGGTCACTTTCACGGCATGCATGAACTGGTGCACTACGCTCCGCGTGAGCCGCTCGACGCTTCACGGCCCTTTGCGCTGGGAAACCCGGCGACCGCCGGGGTTCCGCGCGAGATGGGCGACTATGTGTGCATCGCCCCATGGAATGACGTCGCGGCGTTTGACGCGGTGATGGCCGCCTACGGCTCTGAGCTGGCCGCGGTCATTCTGGAGCCGGTGTCCTACAACATGGGCTGCGTCCCCGCCGAGCGGGCTTTCCTGGAGCACGTCCGGCTCAAGACCGCATCTAACGGCACGGTGCTGATCTTTGACGAGATCCTCTCCGGGTTTCGCACCGGGGTGGACTGCATGCAGGGGCACTATGGCGTCACGCCGGACCTGTGCACGCTGGGCAAAGCCATCGCCAACGGAGTGCCGATCGCGGTGCTGGCCGGCAAGCAGGCGTTCATGGACGAGCTGGCACCGACCGGAGCGGTGGCGCAAAGCGGTACGTACAGCGGCCATCAGTTCGGTGTTCAGGCGGCGCTGGCCACGCTGGACGAGCTGCAGGAGCCCGGCTTTTATCGTCGCCAGGAGGCGCTCGCAGCACAGCTCTATGGCGGCCTGGCCGCGCTGCTGAAGGATCACCGGGTGGTCGGTCGGGTTCAGGGACTTGGTGCCCGTTTCGGACTATACTTTGGGGTGGGTTCCGAGGTGCGGAACTATCACGATGCTTCGCGGCGTGATGTGCAGGCGATGCATCGCTTTGTCCGCGGCTGCTATGCCCGTGGGGTTTACTTTCAGACCATCGGCCACGCCATCGGCCATTCGGGCTTCAACGGGGCCTGCACCGAAGGGGACATCACCTGGGCGCTGGAGCAGTTCGATGCGGTACTCGGAGATATGCGCCGCGAGGGCGTCGGCGGCTAGTTGGAACGGTCGTTAAAGCAATGACCGGCCCAGATCGGCGCCGGTCGCAAACCGAATCTAATGGAGGCAAGTCATGGTAGCCAAGGTCAAGATCACGGTAGCCAAGCGCACGTCGAACGCGGATCTCATCGCGGCGTACGGCAACAAGGTGCTGCCGCAATGCGACGTGCTGAAGGATGGACAAGAATTCATCTCGGAAGAATTCAAGGTCCCGCCGGGGTTCTGCCCCTGGGCGTGGGTAGACATCCAGCGCGACGTCGTCGTGCTCGCCTGCGGTGGCAACTTTGATTGGGTGAAGCAGAAGGGGCTCGGCTTTTCGAGCTGCACGGACGGTTTTCGGCCGGTGGTGTTCCGACTCGAGCGCATTGAGTAGAGCCGCGGTGGCAGCCCGCACTCACGGGGCTGGCAGGAGCAAAGCGGTATGAGGCTTGAAGGCAAGGTGACGCTGGTCTCGGGAGGCAGCTCGGGCATCGGCCGGGCGACGGCCATGCTGATGGCCAACGAGGGCGCCCGGGTCGTTCTCGCGTGCCGCGACCAGGCGCGCGGCGACGAGGTCGTGCGGGAGATCCGCGCGCAGGGCGGTCAAGCGAGCCTGGTGCGCTGTGATGTGTGCGAGCTCGCTGACTGCGAGGCGGCCGTGGCGCACACCGCGGACACCTGGGGCCGACTGGATGTGCTGTTCAACAACGCCGGGGTGATCTTTCCCGGTCGCAGCGTGGTGCAAACGTCACTGCAGGAGTGGCAGAAGACGTTCGATACCAACGTCAGCGGCGCCTACCTGATGTCCAAATTCGCCATTCCCCTCATGACGGCCAGCGGTGGAGGCGTGATCATCAACACGGCCTCCGACAAGGGGCTGGTAGGGAGGCGCGGGTGTGCTGCCTATTGCGCCTCCAAAGGAGCGGTGGTCCAGCTAACCAGGGCGATGGCGCTGGACCACGCCCGCGAGGGCATTCGCGTCAACTGCATCTGCCCGGGCAGCGTGGATACGCCTATGCTGCGGCATGAGATGGAGCTGCTCGGCGACCGGGACGCCATGCGCGAGGCGTTTGCCGCCAAGCACCCTCTGAACCGCATTTGTACGCCGGAAGAAGTGGCCGCGGTGGTGGTGTTTCTGGCATCGAGCGAGGCTGCCTTTATCACCGGCGCCGCGCTGAGCGTCGATGGCGGGCGCCTGGCGGGCGAGCTCGACGCATCGCTGTGGCCGCGGCCCTCAGGCGGTACCCTCCCCGGTTGACCACGGCCGCGCGCCTCAAGCGCTGCTGACTGCATCTCTCACTCACGCCAGCATTCGGCAAAGGGTGAGCTGTCCCGACTCGTCGGACGCCTCACTGACTCACGGTGGTCTGCCCCATGCCCGGCCGGCTTTGCCGGCGTGCTGAGGGCAGCCGGGACCAGCCCGCCTTCGTCATCCTCTTGCGCAGCCCGCGGCTCACCCCGCCCTCGATTCCGCGTTCAGCGTCGGTACCCTCGAGTCTCTTAAGTTTCCCAACTCTACTTTGCATAACACGGACCGCCGTAGGGCGGCGGTGGCATCTCGAGCATCGCCGGGACGTTGCTGGCAAAGCGGTTGCGGAAGGTATAGTTTACCGTGCTCACGTGGCTGCTGACGGCGGCGAATCCGCCATGGGGCGCGCAGGACAGGCCGATGTCGAGCAAGCCGGCGGCCCAGGCGCGATGCAGCCAGTACTGCACGCCGTACGAGCCGAGGTTGCCCAGATCGTGGCTGGCATCGCAGCCGGCGGGATCGGAAGGGTTGGGGAAGGCGACACAGCCGGTGACGTGTCCGAGGGCCGCCGGAGGCGTGACGAATTTCGTGGACGTAATAGTCCAGCGTGCTGGAGAGGCCGCGCCAGTCGCGCTTGAAATTGCGCTGCACGTCGTCCTGGATAGACTGGGCGAGGTACTTGTTCCCGTCGATCACGTCGCAGCAGTAGAGCTGACCGGGGGCGGCCTTCAAATTGACGCCGGCCACGTTGGAGGTCATCTAGTCGTGGAGGTTCTTCGACGTCCAGGGCAGGTAACCGATCGGGCCGGGGTTCACATAGTAGGCAATGCGGATCGTCTGCAGGGCGATGAGCTCGGCGGTAAGCGCCTTGATCGGCATGGTAGCAAAGGTGCCGCTGCAGGGGATCTCGCCCACGGGCAGACCATCGCGCAGGGTGGCGAACCCGCGGCGGATACGGGTATGGGCCTTGTCTTTGTCGGGGCAGACGTTGACAAAAGCGGCGATGTCGTCGATGCCCGTGCGCAGATAGACCGGCGGACCGTAGCCCCGCGAGGTCAATGGCAGGTAGACGCGCCGGGGAATGGCAGCCACTCCCGCCGCCGGAGCGACTTCCTGGGAGCGTTGACCTGCCGAAGCGGGACGGCAGCCAAAGGGAGGCTACTGGGTTGTCGGGCCGGTTTTCAGAGCGGCCAGTCCCGCCGCCGGAGCGACTTCCTGGGAGCGTTGACCTGCCGAAGCGGGACGGCAGCCAAAGGGAAACTGCTGCGTTGTCGGAGTGGATTCCAGAGCGGCCAGCGTGGACGACTCGGCAGGGAGGGCGGCGGCGAGAGGGGGGTCAAGCACCACGGGCAGCCACAGCGCCAGCGCCACCAGTGCCAGCAGGCAGCGCGGATCAGACTACGGAGGGTCCAGGCAACGTGTTGGGGCATTTCCTTCAACCCCCTTTTTCGAGCAAGAGCCAGGCGGTTGCCAACGACCTGCCATCGATTCTACGGCCAGCGACCGGGTGGTGCAAAGCCGTGGCCGAGAGTGTGGAAAAAGAGGGGATTGGAGGAAGTGCTCTCCCTCTGAGGGGAGAATTCGGCCGCTTGTGGAACGGTGATGGCCTGTACGAGCTGACCGCAAAGGCTGCCAAAGGGCCAAGTACGGCCTGTTTCTTGCCAGAAGGTCGCTCTTAGCGTGCCTCCTAGCTCACCAGGCGTACCTCTCCCTCGGCTTAGGCCAGAGCTCTGGCCCGGCCTCTGAAGGGTACCCCCGTCAGCAG